>JAEWGQ010000345.1 GCA_023388235.1 Actinomycetes bacterium
GGCGGCACCGGCGCCGTGCGCGGGCCGCAGGACGCGCCCGGGCTGGACCGCCGGCTGGCCGCCCTCGAGCGCCTCGGCGCCGTCGCCGCCGACCCCGAGCCGCGGTTCGACCGGGTCGTCCGCCTCGCCCGCCAGCTGTTCGACGTGCCCACCGCCACCGTCTCGCTGATCGGCTCGGGCGACGGCACCGTCACCGGCTCCGCCGTGCTGGAGGACCGCGGCCCGGCCGCGCGGCTCCGGTTCTACGCCGAGCACCCCCTGGTCGGCCAGGACGGCCGGGTGCTCGGCACGCTGTGCATCGCGGACACCCGCCCGCGGCGGTTCACCGCCGACCAGACCGCCCTGCTGCGCGACCTCGCCGCGTGGGTGGCCAAGGAGCTGAGCGTCGACGCCGAGCTCGACCGCGCCCAGCAGGTGCAGATGGGCCTGCTCCCCCGCGAGACGCCCGTCGTGCCCGGCTACGAGCTCGCCGGGTCCGTCCTGCCGAGCCGGACCGTGGGCGGCGACTTCTACGACTGGTACGGCACCGCCGACGGCCTGGTGCTCACCCTCGCGGACGTCATGGGCAAGGGCCCCGCCGCGGCGATCCTCGCCGCCGCCGTCCGGGCCGTGCTGCGCGGGTCCGCGCAGGGCGAGGACGTCGACCGGGCCATGCTGCACGCCGGCGCGGTGCTGCACGCCGACCTGTCCGACTCCGGGCTGTTCGCCACGGCGTTCCACGCCCACCTGGACCCCGCCAGCGGCACGGTCAGCTACGCCGACGCGGGCCACGGCCTCACGCTGGTGGTCCGGGCGGACGGGGTCTGGGAGCGCCTCGACGCCCTCGGGCTGCCGCTCGGCGTCACCGACGAGGCGAGCCGCGCCCTCGGCGAGACCCACCTGGAGCCCGGGGACCTGCTCGTGACGTTCAGCGACGGCGTGCTCGACCTGTTCGACGGCTCGCTGCGCTGCGTCCCCCTGATCGCCGGGGAGCTGCTGGACTGCCCGTCCGCCGACGAGGCCGTGCAGCGCCTCCTGCGGCTGGCCGCGGTGGCCGACCCCCGCCCGGACGACATCACCGTCGTCGCCCTGCGCCGCACCCCCGCCTGAGCGCCGCGCGCGGAGGACGCGCCGCCCGCGCCGCCGCTGCCTAGAGTGTCGGGGTGACGGACGTGCAGCGGGTCGGGGCGGACGCGGCGGTCGGCGACTGCGGCCTGTACACCGGCGGCCGCCGGGTGCCCGGGCGGGTGCCGCTGGTGCAGGCGGGGCGCGCGGCCCGGGACACGACCGGCTACGTCTGGATCGGCCTGCGGGAGCCCACGGACGCCGACATCGCGGAGGTCGCCGCGCAGTTCCGGCTGCCGACGCTCGCCGTCGAGGACGCGGTGCACGCCCACCAGCGCCCGAAGCTCGAGGTGTACGACGACGTCGTGTTCGCGGTGCTCAAGCCCGTGCGGTACGTCGACCACGTCGAGGTCGTCGAGGTCACCGAGATCGCCATGTTCCTGCGGCCGCACGCCGTGGTGTCCGTGCGGCACGGCGAGGGCGGGGTGCTGCGCCAGGTGCGCGCCGAGCTCGACGCGGGCGTGCCCGACGCGCTCGACTTCGGCCCCGCCGGCGTGCTGTACCGCACCGCCGACCGCGTCGTGGACGCCTACGAGCGCGCGCTCGAGGCCATCGACCTCGACGTGGACGAGATCGAGCGGCTCGTGTTCGGCCCGGGCGAGGACGACCACGCGGAGCGGATCTACAAGCTCAAGCAGGAGGTCGCCGAGTTCCGGCGCGCGATGCTCCCGCTGCAGCGCCCGCTCGAGCGGCTGGCCGACGGCGAGGTCCCGCACGTGCCGGAGGCCGCGGAGCCGTACTTCCGGGACGTGCTCGACCACCTGCTGCGCGCCGCCGACGCGATCGAGGTGATCGACCGGCAGCTCACCGACGTGCTGCAGGCCAACACCGCGCGGGTCACCACCGGCCAGAGCCGGGTCGCGCTGCGGCAGAACGAGGACATGCGCAAGATCTCCGCCTGGGCCGCCATCGCGCTCGTGCCCACCGCGGTCGCCGGGATCTACGGCATGAACTTCGAGCACATGCCCGAGCTCGGCACCCGCTACGGGTACTTCGTGGTGCTCGCCGTCATCGCCGGCGCCTGCATCGCGCTGCACCGCGCGTTCAAGCGCAACCGCTGGCTGTAGCCGGACGCGCCGAGGGCCGGGACGCGCGGTGCGTCCCGGCCCTCGGTGCTGCGCGGAGGCTCAGCGAGCGGCGCCCGCGCGGCGCTTGTTGAAGATGTCGAACGCGACGGCCAGCAGGAGCACGAGGCCCTTGACGATCTGCTGGGTCGACTGCGGGACACCCATGAGCTGCATGCCGTTCGACATGACGGCCATGATCAGACCACCGACCATCGCGCCGGTCACGCGGCCGACACCACCGGTCGTCGACGCACCACCGATGAAGCAGGCGGCGATCGCGTCGAGCTCGAACATGTTGCCGGCGCCCGGCTGGGCGCCGTTGGCGCGGGACGAGTAGATCGCACCCGCGACACCGGCCAGGAAGCCCATGTTCACGAAGATCCAGAAGTTGACCTGCTTGACCTTCACGCCGGACAGCTGCGCGGCGTTGAGGTTGCCGCCGATGGCGTACACGTGGCGGCCGAACACCGTGCGGTTGGTGACGATGTTGTAGGCCAGGATCAGCACCGCGAGGATGATCAGCACGATCGGCAGGCCGCGCGAGTGCGCCAACTGCCAGGCGAACGCCATCACGACGGCGGCGACCAGGACGATCCGGAGCACGAACAGCGGCAGCGCCTCGACGGCCTGCTGGTACTTGATCCGGCCCATGCGGGACCGCCACGAGCTGATCGCGAAGGCCACCACGGCGAGCGCCGCGACCACCAGCGTGAACACGTCGTACCCGGGCCCGCCGAACAGGCCGTTGAGGAAGCCGCCGGCCACCTTCTGGTACGTGGGCGGGAACGGCGACAGCGAGACGTTGTCCAGCACCTGCAGCGTCAGGCCGCGGAACAGGAGCATGCCGGCCAGCGTCACGATGAACGCCGGGATCCCGACGTACGCGACCCAGAAGCCCTGCCACGCGCCGACCAGGAGGCCCACCACCAGGGCGGCGAGGATGCCGACCCACCACGGCTGGTCGTTCTTGATCACCAGGATCGCGGACACCGCGCCGGTGAGCGCCACCACGGACCCGACCGACAGGTCGATGTGCCCGCCGATGATGACGATCACCATGCCGATCGCCAGGATCAGGATGTAGGAGTACTGCAGCAGGATGTTCGTGACGTTGTTCGGCGACAGCAGCAGCCCGTCCGTGAGGACGGCGAACAGTCCGATGATCGCGACGAACGCGATGTAGATACCACTTGTCCGCAGGTTCTTCGTGAAGATGTCCCGCAGGCCCTCGACCGCCGTCATCGAACCGTGTCCCTTTCCTTCGTCATGAGCTCCATCAGCCGTTCCTGCGTCGCGTCGGCGCGAGGCAGGACGCCCGTGATCCGGCCGAAAGCGAGCGTGTAGATCCGGTCGCAGATGCCGAGCAGCTCGGGGAGCTCGGAGGAGATGACCACGACGGCCTTCCCGGCGTCCGCGAGCTTGTTGATGATCGTGTAGATCTCGTACTTGGCACCGACGTCGATGCCGCGGGTCGGCTCGTCCAGGATCAGCACCTCGGGGTCGGTGTAGATCCACTTGGACAGGACGACCTTCTGCTGGTTGCCGCCGGACAGCTTGCCCGCGAGGGCCATGACCGTCGGCGCCTTGATGTTCATCGACCGCCGGTACTCCTCGGCGACCTTGACCTCCTCGTTGCCGTTCACCCAGCCGGCCCGGGAGAGCTTGCCCAGCCCGGCGGCGGAGATGTTGCGGCGGATGTCCTCGATGAGGTTGAGGCCGTAGGTCTTGCGGTCCTCCGTGGCGTACGCGATGCCGTGGTCGATGGCCTCCGACACGGAGCGGGTGGAGATCTCCTTGCCGTGCAGGTAGACCCGCCCGGAGATGTTCCGCCCGTAGGAGCGGCCGAAGACGCTCATCGCGAGCTCGGTGCGCCCGGCGCCCATGAGGCCCGCGATGCCGACGATCTCGCCCGCCCGGACCTCGAACGACGCGCCGTCCACGACCACGCGGCCCGGCTGCGTCGGGTGCTCCACGTGCCAGTCCTCGACCCGGAAGACCTCCTCGCCGACGTGCGACACGTGCTCGGGGTACCGGTGCTCCAGGTCGCGGCCGACCATGCCCTTGATGATCCGCTCCTGCGTGACCTGGTCGGCGACCATGTCGAGCGTCTCGATCGTGCGGCCGTCGCGGATGATCGTGGTGGAGTCGGCGATCTCGGCGATCTCGTTGAGCTTGTGGGAGATCATGATCGAGGTGATGCCCTGCGCCTGGAGCTGCCGGAGCAGGCCGAGCAGGTGCTCGGAGTCCGAGTCGTTCAGGGCGGCCGTCGGCTCGTCCAGGATGAGGAGCTTGACCTCCTTGGACAGCGCCTTGGCGATCTCGACGAGCTGCTGCTTGCCGACGCCGAGCTGGCCGATCGGGGTCGTGGGGTTCTCGTTCAGGCCGACCCGGGCCAGCAGCGCGGCGGCCTCCGAGTTCGCCTGGTTCCAGTCGATGAGCCCGCGCCGCTCCCGCTCGTTGCCGAGGAAGATGTTCTCCGCGACCGAGAGGTAGGGCACCAGGGCGAGCTCCTGGTGGATGATGACGATGCCCTTGGCCTCGGAGTCGTTGATCGAGCCGAACTCGACCTTCTCGCCCTCGAAGCGGATCTCGCCGTCGTACGTGCCGTGCGGGTACACGCCCGACAGCACCTTCATCAGGGTGGACTTGCCGGCCCCGTTCTCCCCGCAGATCGCGTGGATCTCCCCCCGCTTGACGTTCAGGTTGACGTCCTGCAGAGCCTTGACCCCGGGAAAGGTCTTGGTGATGGAGTGCATTTCCAGGATGTGGTCGCTCATGCGGCCTCGACCGTCCTCGTTCGTCGGGCGTGGGATCTCCGCCGCGGGACCGGCCGGCACGCGCTGGTGCCGGCCGGTCCGCGGGCGGTGCGGTGTCAGGCGATCAGGCCTGGCCGCTCGCGACCTGCTCCTCGGTCCAGTAGCCCGAGTCGATCAGCAGGGCCTGGATGTTGTTCGCGTAGACGATGTCCGACTCCAGGAGGTACGAGGGGACGACCTTCACGCCGTTCTCGTACGTCTCGGTGTCGTTCGCCTCCGGGGTGTCGCCGGCGAGGAACGCCTGCGCGGAGACCACGGCCTGCTCGGCGAGCTTGCGGGTGTCCTTGAAGATCGTCGAGAACTGCACGCCGTCGTTGATGAGCTTGACGGAGGCGATCTCGGCGTCCTGGCCGGTCACGATCGGCAGGCCGGCGTCGATGCCCGGGCCGTAGCCGGCGTTCTGCAGCGCGGTGATGATGCCGCGGGAGATGCCGTCGTAGGGCGAGAGCACGCCGTCGACCTTGGAGCCGTCCGCGTACGTGGAGGTGAGCAGGTCCTCCATGCGCTTCTGGGCGGTCTCCTGCAGCCAGCGGAGCGTGGCGACCTTGTCGATGTCGGTCTGGCCGGACTTGATCACGATGGTGCCGTTGTCGATGTACGGCTGCAGCGTGTCCATCGCGCCCTTGAAGAAGAAGTGCGCGTTGTTGTCGTCCAGCGAGCCGGCGAACAGCTCGACGTTGAACGGGCCGGTGGCGTCGCCCTCGGAGCCGTCCTCGTTGAGGATGCCCAGGCCGACCAGCAGCGAGGTCGCCTGCTGCACGCCGACGTTCTCGTTGTCGAACGTGACGTAGAAGTCGACGTTCTCGGTGTCGCGGATCAGGCGGTCGTACGCGATGACCGGGATGCCGGCGTCCGCGGCGGACTGCAGCTGGTTGGCCAGCGCGGTGCCGTCGATGGAGGCGACGATCAGCAGGTCGACGCCCTTCGTGATCATCTGCTCGATCTGCTGCGACTGCGTCGGGATGTCGTCGGCCGCGTACTGCAGGTCGACGGAGTACCCGAGGTCCTCGAGCTGGCTCTTGACGGCGTTGCCGTCGGCGATCCAGCGCTCGGAGGTCTCGGTCGGCATGGCGACGCCGATGGTCTGGTCGCTGGGGTCGGCGCTCGCGGCGCCGCCGCCCTCGTTGCCACCGCTGCCGGCGCCACCGCCGGAGCACGCCGCGAGGGCGAGCGCGAGGGCGCCGCCCAGAGCCGCGAACCGGATGCTCTTCATGTCCTTCTCCTCCTCGAGAGGGTTTGCTGACCTCGTCGTCCACGGGCGCGCGTCTGCGTCATCGCCCGTCTGGCCCTGCACCGTGCGGCGGGATCCCTCCCTGCCGCCGGCGAGCACGTGCACACTCTCCCGGCCTTGAGTTCAGGAAGTCAAGCCAACGGTTCAGCCCGCAGGTTGCAGATGGATAACGGTCGCGACGGGGTCGCGTCGTGCCGGTGTTTTCGCAGGTCAGCGCGCTTGTGCGCGCTCACATCCCATGACTCGGCGGGGCTGGGCAGCGGCGCATCTGGGCGAATGTTGAGTTTGGTGCGCGAACTCAAGGAGGTGACGCGGCGTCGTCAGACGGTTCCCCGAGCGCCGGCACCCCTGGTGCTTGAACGCAGACGACGGCCCGCCCCCGGAGTCCGGGGACGGGCCGTCGTGGGTGCTGCGGCGGGGTCAGAGCCCCTGGGCGACCCGGTAGTACACCTGGTTCCAGCGCACCTGGTCGCGGAACGCCCGGCGGGTCGTGTGCTCGTCGATCACCAGCAGCTCGGTGCCGGCGATCTCCGCGTAGATCTCGAACGCCTCGACGCCCGCCGCGGTCGACATGACCGTGTGGTGCGCGCCGCCCGCCGTCAGCCACGCCTCCGCGGACGTCGCGAAGTCGGGCCGGGGCTCCCACACCGCGCGCGCCACGGGCAGGTTCGGGAGCTCCTGCGTCGGGGGCACCACGTCCACGACGTTCGCCGTCATGCGGAACCGGTCGCGCATGTCGGCCAGCGACACGACCACGGCCTCGCCCGGGTCGGCGTCGAACACCATGCGGACCGGGTCCTCCTTGCCGCCGATGCCCAGCGGGTGGATCTCCACCGTCGGCTTCGACGTCGTCAGGGACGGGCAGACCTCGAGCATGTGCGCGCCGAGGATCTTCTCCGCGCCCGGGGTCAGGTCGTAGGTGTAGTCCTCCATCAGCGACGCGCCGCCGGGCAGGCCCTCGCCCATCACCTTCGCCGCGCGCACCAGGACGGCCGTCTTCCAGTCGCCCTCGGCGCCGAAGCCGTAGCCCTTCGCCATCAGGCGCTGCACCGCGAGGCCCGGGAGCTGGCGCAGCGCGCCGAGGTCCTCGAAGTTCGTCGTGAACGCCTTCGCGCCCACCGCCGTCAGGAACGTCTCGAGCGCGATCTCCTGCCGGGCGGCGTAGCGCAGCGACTCGTGGCGGTCCCCGCCGCGGCGCAGCTCGGGCACCACGTCGTAGAGCTCCTCGTACTCCGCGACCAGGGCGTCGACCGCGTCGTCCGCGACGGCGTCCACCGCCGCCACGAGGTCGTTGACGCCCCAGGTGTTCACCGAGACGCCGAACCGCAGCTCCGCCTCGGTCTTGTCGCCCTCGGTGACCGCGACGTTGCGCATGTTGTCGCCGAACCGGACCAGCGTCAGCTCGTGCGTCGCCGCCCAGCCGGCCGCCGCCCGCACCCAGGTGCCGACGCGCTTCGCGACCGCCGGGTGGCTCGCGTGACCGACCACCGTCGTGCGCGCGACGCCCAGGCGGGACGCGATGTACGCGTACTCGCGGTCGCCGTGCGCGGCCTGGTTGAGGTTCATGAAGTCCATGTCGATGCTGTCCCACGGCAGCTCGACGTTCGCCTGCGTGTGCAGGTGCAGCAGCGGCTTGCGCAGCTGGTCCAGGCCCGCGATCCACATCTTCGCCGGGCTGAACGTGTGCATCCACGTGATGACGCCCAGCACGCGGTCGTCCGCGTTCGCGTCGAGCATCGCCCGGCGGATCGACGCGGAGTCCTTGAGCACCGGCTTCCACACGATGCGGACCGGCACGTCGGCGGCCTCGTCGAGGGTGCGCGCCACCTCCTGGGACTGCTCGGCGACCTGGCGCAGGGTCTCCTCGCCGTACAGGTCCTGGCTGCCGGTGAAGAACCAGACCTCGCGGTCGGCGTACGGCTTGGTCATGCGTCCTGCTCCTTCTCGGTCGTGGGGGCCGGGGCTGCGGTGCCCTGGCCGTAGACGTTCTGGTACCGCGCGTACAGCGAGTCGACCTGGTCCTGCGGGATCGGCAGCGGGTCGCCGAGCTGGCGGGAGATGTGCACGGTGCGCGCCACCTCCTCGACCATCGCCGCGGCCTTCACCGCGGCGCGGCCGTCCCGGCCGATCGTGAACGGGCCGTGGTTCTGCATGAGGACCGCCGGGCTCCGGGAGTCCTTCAGGGTCTCGACGATGCCGCGGCCGATCGAGTCGTCCCCGATCAGCGCGAACGGGCCGATCGGGATGTCCCCGCCGAACTCGTCCGCCATCATCGTCAGCACGCACGGCACCGGCTCGGCGCGCGCGGCCCAGGCGGTCGCGTAGGTCGAGTGCGTGTGCACCACGCCGCCGACGTGCGGCATGTGCCGGTACACGTAGGCGTGCGCGGCGGTGTCCGACGACGGCGAGCGCGTCCCGTCGACCAGCCGGCCGTCGAGGTCGCACACGACCATCGACTCCGGGGTCAGCTCGTCGTACGTCACGCCCGACGGCTTGATGACGAACAGGTCGGCGTCCGACGGCGTGCCGTCCGGGGACACCGGCACCCGCTGCGACACGTTGCCGGCCGTCCAGACGATGAGCCCCCAGCGCGGGAGCTCGGCGTGCAGCGCCGAGACGACCTCGCGGGTGCGCGCGACGGCCTCGCGCACCTCCGCCGGGTGGTCGGCCAGGGTCGTGGTCATGCGGATCGCCTCCGGAGCGGTCGGTGGGTCACAGGGCGGCCGTGGCGGCGCGCTCGACGGCGAGCCCGGCCTCGTAGCGGTCGAGGAACGCGGCGAAGCCCGCCACGTCCGCGGGGTCCGGCTGCACGACGTCCAGGGCGGCGTCGCCGAACACCCGCTCGGCCAGGTACACGTCCAGCGGGACGTCGCCGGCCGCGCCGAGGTACGCCGCGAGCACCGCGATGCCCCACGCGCCGCCCTCCGCGGCGGTCTCCCCGACCGCCACCGGCGCGCCGGTCGCCGCCGCGAGCAGCCGCTGCGCGACCCCGGCCGTCTTGAACATCCCGCCGTGCGCGAACATCGCGTCGATCCCGACGCCCTCGCCGGCCAGCACCCGCATCCCCAGCGCCAGCGTGCCGAACGCCGACTGGATCTGCGTGCGCATGAAGTTCGCGAGCGTCAGCCGGCTGCCCGGCGTGCGCACCACCAGCGGCCGGCCCTCGTCGAGGCCCGTGATCGGCTCGCCCGACAGGTAGTTGTACGCCAGCAGGCCGCCGCCGTCCGCGTCGCCCTCCAGCGCCGACCGGAACAGCGCGCCGAACACCTGGTCCGGCGTCGCGACAGCACCCAGCGCGGCGGCGAACTCGCCGAACAGGCCCGCCCAGGCGTTCAGCTCCGAGGCGCCGTTGTTGCAGTGCACCATCGCCACCAGGTCGCCCGCCGGCGTCGTCACCAGGTCCAGCTCGTGGTGCACGCGCTCCAGCGCCCGCTCCAGCACCACCATCGCGAAGATGCTCGTGCCGGCGCTGACGTTGCCCGTGCGCGGGGCCACCGAGCCGGTCGCGACCATGCCCGTGCCGGCGTCGCCCTCGGGCGGGCACAGCGGGGTCCCCGGGCGCAGCGTGCCCGACGGGTCCAGCAGCGCGGCGCCCTCCGCCGTCAGCGCACCCGCGTCCTGCCCGGCCACGAGCACCTGCGGCAGCAGGTCCGCCAGCCGGGTGCCCGGGCGGCGGTCGGCCACCAGCGCGTCGAACTGCTCGAGCATCGCGGCGTCGTAGTCCCGGGTCACCGGGTCCACCGGGAACATGCCCGACGCGTCGCCCACCCCGAGCACGTGCCGCCCGGTCAGGCGCTCGTGCACGTAGCCGGCCAGCGTGGTGAACGAGGCGATCGCCGGCACGTGCGGCTCCTCGTCGAGGATCGCCTGGTACAGGTGCGCGACCGACCACCGCAGCGGGATGTTGTACCCGAACAGCTCGGACAGCTCGGCGGCGGCGCGGCCCGTCGAGGTGTTCCGCCACGTGCGGAACGGCACGAGCAGCTCCCCCGCGGCGTCGAACGCCAGGTAGCCGTGCATCATCGCGGACACGCCGATCGCGCCCACCGGCCCGACGTCCTCCAGCGCGACGCCGTGCCGCCGCGTGACGTCCGCGAGCAGGTCCGCCACCGCGGCGCGCAGGCCGGTCCACACGTCCTCGAGGTCGTACGTCCACACCCCGTCGACGAGCTGGTTCTCCCACTCGTGGCTGCCGGCGGCCAGCGGCGCGTGGTCCGGGCCGATCAGGCAGGCCTTGATGCGGGTCGACCCGAGCTCGATGCCCAGGGACGTGCGGCCCCCGGTGATCGCCGCCCGGGCGGCGTCGTCGTGCTGCTCCTGCGCCATCGCGTGTGCTCCGTCCTCCGGCCGGGCTGCGCTGCCCGGGGTGTGTCCGTCCGTGCCACGCGCGCGGCGTGGCCTCCGCTCCGATGTTAGCGCTCACACACCCGCCCGCCAACCGCCCGGCCCGAGCCCGCCGCCGGCCCCCTCCCGCCCGTTCGGAGACTCCGAACGCCGAGGGTGGGCGCCGCGCGCCCTGGTGGTGGTCCGGGGAGGACCACGATCCTCCGTCGGAGCCTCCAACGGGAGCTCGGCGGGTGCGCCTCGGCGGGTGCGCCTCGTACGCGAGGGCGGCGCGTTCGGAGACTCCGAACGGCGACGGTGGGTGCCGCGCGGGCTCGTGGTGGTCCGGGGGGGACCACGTTGCTCCCTCGGAGTCTCCGAACGGGTGTGACGGGGCGGAGGGAGGGGGAAGGGGGACCGGGCGGAGGGGGTGGTTAGCGGGGGGTGGAGGTGGTGGCGCGGGGGATCAAGGTGGCCGGGAGGAGGGTGCGGGGGACGTGCTCGCCGGCCAGGGCGCGCACGAGGGCGTCGATCGCGGAGCGACCGAGAGCCGGGAAGTCCTGGCGGACGGTCGTCAGCGGGGGCACGAAGTACGCGGCGCCGGCCTCGTCGTCGAAGCCGACCACCGAGACGTCCTGCGGGACGCGGACGCCGCGCTCCCAGAACGCCCGCAGCAGGCCGAGGGCGAGCTGGTCGTTCGCGGCGAACACCGCGGTCGGCAGGCCGGCGTCCACGAGGCGCAGGCCCTCGCGGTAGCCGGACTCCGCGGACCAGTCGACCTCGACGGGTTCCGGCGCCGTGACGCCGGCGGCGGCGCACGCCTCGCGCCAGCCGGCCAGACGCTCCTGCGCGTCGAACCAGTCCTGCGGGCCGGCCAGGTGCACGACCTCGCGGTGACCGAGCCCGGCCAGGTGCCGGGTCGCCGCACGGGCACCCTCGCGCTGGTCCACGCCGACGGCCACGACGCGCGCGTGCTCCGCGGCGGGCTCCACGGGCTCGCCCGACGTGACCGTCACCATCGGCACGGGCGCGGCGGACGCCGTCACGGCCTCGGCCACGTCGACCTGCGGCACGATGACCGCGATGCCCTCGACGCCCTGGTCCAGGAAGTGGTCGAGCACCCCCCGCAACGTGCCCGCGTCGAACCGGTCGATCGCGGCGACGCTCACGTAGTAGCCGACGGCGCGCGCGGCACTCTCGAGGCCGAGCAGCGTGCTGGTGGGCCCGTGGTGCGCCGACGCCGTGGTCACGACGCCGAGCGCACCCGTGCGGCGGGTGACGAGCGCCCGCGCCGCGCTGTTCCGGCGGTACCCGAGGGCGGTGATCGCGGCCTGCACCCGGTCGCGGGTCTCCGGACGCACGCTCGGGTGGTCGTTCAGCACGCGCGAGACGGTCTGGTGCGAGACGCCCGCGAGCGCGGCGACGTCGCTCATCGCGGGCGGCCGGCGGACCACCGGGGCTCCGGTCACGACGGGCCTACCGCTCCGCGCCGGGCTCGGCAGCGGGAGCCCCGGCGCCCGGAGCCGGCTCGGTACCGGCGGAGCGGTCGGCCACCGCGGCGGTGCGGTCGGCGACGGCGGAGGCACGGTCGCCGTCGGCGGTGCGG
>JAEWGQ010000441.1 GCA_023388235.1 Actinomycetes bacterium
GTGCCAGGGGCGCCCGCGTCCGCACCCGCGTCCGCACCCGCGTCCGCACCCGCGTCCGCTCCGGCAGCTTCGGCTCCGGCCGCCTCCGCTCCGCCCGCCCCCGGTCCGGCGGCGCCGGTCGTGGACCCGGCGGCGTGGCCCCCCGGTGCGGGGAGCCGGCCCGCCGTCGCGGACGACGCGCACGTCACCGTGCGCTGGGTGGACCCCGCGGGCCCCGGCAGGATGCTGGCCGTCGACCTGACGCTGCCCGACGGCGATCGGTTCCGCGTGGTCAAGGGCTGGATGTACGACCTGGAGCGCGAGGGGCAGTGCGCCGCCACGCGCTGGTCCGGCGACACCCCGCCGGGGCGGGGCGCGGAGGAGGCCTGGCTGCGCTGGTCCGGGGGCCGGCTGGTCGCCGGTCCCGTCCGTGACTGGCGCGGGGGCACGGCCGGGTACCTCTCCGGCGGGCCGTCGGGTCCGCTGACCACGTCGATGGTGGCCGTGCTCCTCGCCTCGGTGTGCCACGACTCCGCGGACGCGACGTCCTCGGTGCGGTCGATCCTGGCGGCGGGCCTGGTCGGGCGGGACGCCGTGCGCGCCGTGGTGCCCGTCCTGCTGGCGCAGCCGGACGTGAGCCCGGAGCGGATGATGCGGCTGCTCACCGACGACGCGACCCTGCTGCCGGTGCTCTGGCCGGTGCTGACCGAGTCGGTGCGGTACGCCGGGGCGGCGACCGGGACGCCGCCCCGGTGGCTGAACGGCGTCCTGGACGTGGCGCTGGGGCACGCGCCGCTGCTGCGCTGGGCGGCGGAGTCCGGGCGGATCCCGGCCGAGGACGCCGGGTGGCCGGGCCTCGCCGCGATCGCCGGGCGCGGGGGCTCGTCGGCCGCCGTGCGCAAGGCCGGCGCGCTGCGGGCCGCGCTCGGGCTCCGACCCGGGCCCGCGCGGGCGGGTTCCGCCTAGCATCGGGGGATGCGCAGCTTCGCCGGCACGTCGTCGTGCACCGACGACGGCCTCGGGCTCGCGCTGGCTCCCGCGCTCACGCCCGCCGGCGTCGAGCAGCGGCCGAGCTTCTTCCACGGTTTCGCGGTCCACCCGCAGGTCCTCGCGCGCGGGCTCGTCGCGCTCGCCGACGTCACCGCCACCCGGTACTTCCGGTACACGCCGACCGCGCAGCGCGACCCCGTGCTCACGGCCCAGGGGGACCGGCTGCGGGCGGAGTGCTTCTCGGCGTGCACCGGGGTGTACGCGCGGCTCGACCTGCTCGGGCCGGGGTTCGACGGCGGGGACATCGGGCACGGCACGACGAACGTCGAGCTCGGCCCCGCGACCCGCACCGCGCTGACCGCCGTCGGCCGTGCCGACCTGCTGCACGTGGACGTCGGCGACCGGGGGCTGACCGTCTCCGGCCCCGAGCGCACGGCCGTCGAGCGCCCGGTCGCCATGCCCGACCGCTGGGTGCGGGCCCTGGGGAACGCCGCCGGGCTGCACCGCGGGCTGCCCCCGGTCGTGACCCTCACCGGGACCGCGGCGCGCCGGTTCGTCGCCGGGCTGCCGCCGGCCTCCGCGGTCCCGCGCAGCGCCTGGCTCAGCGCCACCCGCGACGGGTTCCGGCTCGCGCCGCGCCCGACGCCGGGGTCGGTGCACCTGCCGGGCCCGCACCGCCTGAGCGCGGTCAAGCGGCTGCTCGGCGAGGTCCGGGCCGTGACCGTCCACGGCACGCGCGACCCCGGCCCGGCGCTGGTCGAGGTCGCCCTGCCCGACGCCCGGTTCACCCTCGGGCTCACGGAGGAGGCCTGGCGCGGGCACTCGGGCGAGGGCGCCCTGCTGACCGCGCTGGCCGGTCCGGAGGTGGTCGCGGACGCCGACCTGCTCAGCGCCCTGCTCGCGTTCGACCCGGTGCTGGACCCGGCGCGGCTCGCCCGGGACTCCGGGCTGACCGCCGCCGCCGTCGAGGACGCGCTGGCGGTGCTCGCGGCCTCGGGGCGCGTCGGCTGGGACGCCCACGACGGGGCGTGGTTCCACCGCGAGCTGCCCGACGACCCGGACCGGGTGGAGCGGGACAACCCGCGGCTGGTGACCGCGCGGCACCTCGTCGCGGCCGGGCGGGTGCAGCGCGACGGCGCCGGCTGGCGGGTCGGCAGCAGCCGGGGCGAGCTCACCTACCGCGTCGCGCTGGCCCCGGAGCCGCGGTGCACCTGCCCCTGGTGGCTCGCCCACGGCAACGGCCGGGGGCCGTGCGCGCACCTCGTCGCCGTCCGGATGGCGACCTGACCGGTCTCAGGTGCGCGGGGCGCGCAGGGCCCGGTCGAGCAGCTCGTCGAACGCGCCCGCCAGCTCCCGCGCGCCGGCGCCGGGCCACGCGTGCACGGGCTGCGCGGCGCCCTGCGCCTGCTGCAGCGCGGCGCGCTCCGGCACGAACGGCGTGAGCACCAGCGGCCCGTACAGCCCGCGGAGCTCCTCCAGCCGGAACGCCTGCTCGACCGACCGCGCCCGCACCCGGTTCACGACCACGCCGAGCGGCTGGAGCTGTCCCGCGGGGCCGCGGCGCAGGTCGTCGATGGTGCGCATCGCCCGCCCGACGGCGGTGACGGAGAACAGCCCGGGCTCGGTGACGACGACCGCGCGGTCGCAGGCCGTCAGGCCGGTCCGGGTCAGGCCGCCCAGCGACGGCGGGCAGTCCACCAGCACGAGGTCGTAGTCGTGCACCCACGCGAGCGCGAACCGCAGCCGGTCCACCTCGGCGGCAGCGCCGTCGTACGCGTCGTGCCGCGAGGAGGCCCCGGACCCGACCAGCACGTCCAGGCCGTCCTCGGCCCACGCGCTCGGCGCGGTCGCGGCGGCGATGCTCTCGGCCGTGGGGGAGTCGAGCACGGCGGCGACGTCCGCCGCGGCGGGACCGGTCGCCAGCGCGAGCGTGCTGTCGCCCTGCGGGTCGAGGTCGACGACCAGCGTGCGCAGCCCGCGCTCCAGCGCCGCCGACGCGAGCCCGAGCGTCACCGAGGTCTTCCCCACGCCGCCCTTGAGCGAGCACACTCCCAGCACCAGCACGAGGCACACCGTAGCCCGCCACCAGCGCCGACGGGGAATCCCGGGGCGCGCGCACCCGCCGGCTCGACGGCCCCGCGGTCGCGCAGGATGCTGGGGGCATGACCACCACGATCACCCACGGCGGCCACGCCTGCGTCCGGCTCGAGCGCGACGGGCGCCGTCTGGTCCTCGACCCCGGGGCGTTCGGCGACCTGGCCGTCCTCGACGACGCGGACGCCGTCCTCGTCACCCACGAGCACGTCGACCACGTCGACCCGCCGAGCCTCGTCGCCGCCCTCGCCGCGCGCCCGGGGCTCGAGGTCTGGGCGCCGGAGCCCGTGACCGACCTGCTCGCCGGCGCCGGGGCCCCGGCCGAACGGCTGCACCCGGTGGCGCGCGGGGACGCGTTCACCGCGGCGGGCTTCGACGTGCAGGTGCTGGGGGAGCAGCACGCCGTCGTGCACCCCGACGTGCCGCGGGTCGCGAACGTCGCCTACCTGGTGGACGCCGCGGTGCTGCACCCGGGGGACTCGTTCACGCCGCCACCCGCCGGAACCGACGTCGCGGTGCTGCTGGTGCCGGTCGCCGGGCCGTGGATGGCGCTGGCCGACGCCATCGACTACGTGCGCGCCGTGCGGCCGCGCGTCGCGGTGCCGGTGCACGACGCGATCCTGTCCGACCGCGGCCGCGCGCTGGTGGACCGCCTGGTCGGCGGCCTCGGCGGCGCCGGGGAGTACCGCCGGGTGGTGGCGGGGGAGCCGTACCGCCTCGAGCCCTGACGCGGCGTCAGAGGGCGGCGGTGGTCGCGCGGCGCACCAGCGACGTCGGCAGCCGGACGTGCGGGTCGGAGGTGTCGCCGCCGTCGAGCAGCGCCGTGAGCATCCCGATCGCCGCGGCGCCGAGCTGCTGGATCGGCTGGTGCACCGTCGTCAGCGGCGGGTCGACCTGCGCGGACTCGGGGATGTCGTCGAACCCGATCACCGACAGGTCCCTGGGCACGGCCAGGCCGAGCTCGTGCGCGACCTCGATCGTCGCCATGGCCGACAGGTCGTTCGCCGCGAAGACGGCGGTCGGGCGGTCGGGCAGCGCGAGCAGCTCGCGGGCCGGCTCGACCGTCGCCTCCTTGCGGTAGTCGCCGGCCCGCACGAGCCGCTCGTCGACGGGCACGCCCGCCGCGGCCATGGCCTGCCGGAACCCCTGCTCGCGCAGCCGCGAGGACTCCAGGTCGGGGCGGCCGCCGACGAACGCGATGCGCCGGTGCCCGAGCTCGAGCAGGTGCTCGGTGCCCAGCACGGCGCCGGCGAGGTTGTCGGAGTCGACCGTCGGCAGCCCGGTGGGGCCGGTGTGCGGGTCGATGGCGACCACCGGGACGCCGGCGTCGGCGTCGACCACGGTCGGCGTCACCAGCACGGCGCCGTCGATCAGCGTGCCGCTGAGGCGCGACAGGTACCGCCGCTCCCAGCCCGCGCCGCGCCCGTGCAGCCCGCCGGTGTACGCGAGCAGCTCGTACCCGGTGTCGGCCAGCGCGCCCGCGGCGCCCTTGAGGATCTCGGCGGAGAACGGCTCGAACTCGGCGACGAGGATGCCGATCACGTGGGTGCGGTGCGAGCGCAGGCTGCGCGCCACGAGGCTGGACTCGTAGCCGAGGCTGTCGATGACCTCCATGACGCGGCTGGTGGTGGCCTGCGCCACGCCGTACCGCCCGTTGATGACCTTCGAGACCGTCGCCACCGAGACGCCCGCGGTCCGCGCCACGTCGGTGATGGTCACTCGCTGCCCCATGATCGGGGATCCTAGCGCGTGGAAAACGGTATCGATAACGATTGACACGTCTGGATCCGCGGGTCGTGGCACCCACGACGCCGCACGTCCGGCGCGGTCGCCCGCCCGACGGTACCCCCGGCCGGGCCGGCGGCGTGGCGGCGGCGGGCCGGACGTCGCGGGGGCGGCCGGCGGCGCGGGGTGGGGC
>JAEWGQ010000073.1 GCA_023388235.1 Actinomycetes bacterium
GCGCGGCCCCGCGCCGGCGCCCCGCCCCGCCCTGCCGATCCGGATGGTCCGCGGCCTGTGGATGGGCTGCGCGCACGTCGTCGGCGGCGCCGCCCGCCGCGTCGGCCACGGGGCGCGGGACCTCGACCCGGCGCTGCGCCGGGACGGTGGCGCGTTCTTCCTGCTCGCGCTCGCGATCGTCGTGGCCGCGCGCGAGTGGTGGGGCCTGGACGGCATGGCCGGCGACGCCGTGCACGTCGTCGCCGCCGGGACGTTCGGCCGCGTGGCCGCCGCGGTCCCGGTCGTGCTGGTCGGCATCGCGGTGCGGCTCATGCGGCACCCCGAGCGGAACCAGGCGAACTCGCGCATCGGCATCGGGCTCTCGGCGATCACCCTGGCCTCGTGCGGGATCGTGCACGTCCAGCAGGGGCTGCCCGCGCCGTCCGGCGGCTTCGAGGCCGTCCGGGACGCGGGCGGCATCGTCGGCTACCTGGTGGGCACGCCGCTCGTCAGCCTGGTGACCGTCTGGGCGACCGTCCCCCTGCTCGTGCTCCTGGCGTTCTTCGGCCTGCTGGTCGTCACCGCCACGCCCGTCAACCAGATCGGCCCGCGGCTGCGCGGCCTGTACGACCGGCTCACGGGCAACCACCGCGAGGAGGCGCCCGAGGACGACGACGCCCCGCTGGTCATCAACGCCGGGCACACCGCCGTCGAGGAGCCGCCCGCGAAGCCCCGCCGCGGGCTCCTGGGCCGCCGGCGCAAGGACCGGGGCGGGCAGGACGCCGACGACGAGCGGCTCGACGGCTACGCGGGCGACGAGGCCTTCGAGCGCGCGGCGTTCGTCGAGCAGCGCCGCCGCGAGGAGGAGGAGGCCGCCACGGCCCTGCTCGCCGCGGAGGAGCCGGCCCCCGGCACCGCCCCCACCGAGGCGGTCACCGTCGTCGGCGACGCCGCCGTGCCCGCCCGCCGCGAGCCCGTCGCCCCGCCCACCACCGGCGTCCCGCGCGGCGAGCAGCCGATGCTCGGCGGCGACGTGCTCTACACGCTGCCGTCGGAGGACGCGCTCGCGAAGGGCGCCCCGCACAAGGTCCGGTCCGCCGCGAACGACCGCGTGGTCGAGGCGCTCACCGGCGTCCTCGAGCAGTTCGAGATCGACGCGCAGGTCACCGGCTTCACCCGCGGCCCGACCGTCACGCGGTACGAGGTCGAGCTCGGCAAGGGCGTCAAGGTCGAGCGGGTCACCGCCCTCAGCAAGAACATCGCGTACGCCGTCGCCAGCGCCGACGTGCGGATCCTGTCGCCGATCCCCGGCAAGTCGGCCATCGGCATCGAGATCCCCAACACCGACCGCGAGACCGTCGCGCTCGGCGACGTCCTGCGGTCCAGCGCGGCGCGCCGCACCGAGCACCCGATGATCATCGGCGTCGGCAAGGACGTCGAGGGCGGCTACGTCACCGCGAACCTCGCGAAGATGCCGCACCTGCTCGTCGCGGGCGCCACCGGCGCGGGCAAGTCGTCGTTCGTGAACTCGATGATCGTGTCGATCCTCATGCGGTCCACGCCGGACCAGGTGCGCATGGTGCTGGTCGACCCCAAGCGCGTCGAGCTCACGATCTACGAGGGCATCCCGCACCTCATCACCCCGATCATCACCAACCCCAAGAAGGCCGCCGAGGCCCTGGAGTGGGTGGTCCGGGAGATGGAGGCGCGGTACGACGACCTCGCGATGTTCGGGTTCAAGCACATCGACGACTTCAACGTCGCGGTGAAGGCCGGCAAGGTCAAGCCCCTGCCCGGCTCGGAGCGCAAGATCGCCCCGTACCCGTACCTGCTGGTGATCGTCGACGAGCTCGCCGACCTCATGATGGTCGCACCACGGGACGTCGAGGCCTCGATCCAGCGGATCACCCAGCTCGCGCGCGCCGCCGGCATCCACCTGGTGCTCGCGACGCAGCGCCCGTCCGTCGACGTGGTGACCGGCCTCATCAAGGCCAACGTGCCGTCCCGGCTCGCGTTCGCGACCTCGTCGCTCACCGACTCCCGCGTCGTGCTCGACCAGCCCGGCGCCGAGAAGCTCATCGGCCAGGGCGACGCGCTGTTCCTGCCGATGGGCGCCGCCAAGCCGATGCGCACGCAGGGCGCCTGGGTCAGCGAGAGCGAGATCCACGCCGTCGTCCAGCACGTCAAGCAACAGCTCAAGCCCGTGTACCGCGAGGACGTCGCCGCCGCGCCCGCCAAGAAGCAGGTGGACGAGGACATCGGCGACGACCTCGACCTGCTGCTGCAGGCCGCGGAGCTCGTCGTCACCTCGCAGTTCGGGTCCACGTCCATGCTGCAGCGCAAGCTGCGCGTCGGGTTCGCGAAGGCCGGCCGCCTGATGGACCTGCTGGAGTCGCGCGAGATCGTCGGCCCGTCCGAGGGCTCCAAGGCCCGCGAGGTGCTGGTCACGCCCGACGACCTGCCCGGCACCCTCGCCATGCTGCGCGGGGAGCCCGGCGGCGCGGACGCCGGGGACGACCGGTACGCCGCGCCCGAGGGCCGGATGCCCGGCGAGCCGCCCGAGGCCGTCGACTACCACGACGACGCGGACGACCTGCGCTGAGCCACCCCCCGGACAGACCGTAGGCTGTCGGGGTGAGCCGACCCTCGCCGCTGAACGTCGCCAACGTCCTGACGGTGCTGCGCATCGTCGTGGTGCCGTTCGTGGCCTGGGCGCTCCTGGTCGACGGCGGGCAGGACCCGGTGTGGCGCCTCGTGGCCGCCGGGCTGTTCGCGCTCGCCGCCGTCACCGACCGGGTCGACGGCTACCTCGCCCGGCGGATGGACCTCGTCACCGACCTGGGCAAGCTGCTCGACCCGATCGCCGACAAGGCGCTCATCGGCACGGCGCTGGTCGCGCTGTCGTGGCTCGGCGAGCTGCCGTGGTGGGTCACCGTCGCGGTCCTCGTGCGCGAGCTCGGCATCACCGTCATGCGGTTCTTCCTGCTGAAGTACCTCGTGCTGCCGGCCTCCCGCGGCGGCAAGATCAAGACGGTGCTGCAGTCCGTCGCCGTGGGCCTGTTCCTGCTGCCGCTCGGGCACCTGCCCGGCTGGGTGCTCGTCATCGCCTGGGCGTTCATGCTGGCCGCCGTCGCCGTCACGCTCGTCACCGGGGTGGACTACGTCCGCACCGCCGTCCGGGTGCACCGCGAGCACGCCGCCGGCCGCGGCGCCGACGTGACCCGGCACGCCGCCGAGACCGGGACCACCTCCCCGCGCGCCGACGGCGCCGGACCCGCGGTGGCGTCGCCGCGGTGACCGGGACCCGCGAGGTCGCGGCCGCCCTGCTGGCGGCCCTGACCGAGCGCGGCTGGACCGTCGGGACCGCCGAGTCGCTGACCGGCGGGCAGGTCGCCGCGGCGCTGGTCGACGTCCCCGGCGCGTCCCGGAGCCTGCGCGGCGGCGTCGTGGCGTACGCCACCGAGCTCAAGGGCACCGTCCTCGGCGTCGACGCCGGGCTGCTCGCCGCGCACGGCGCCGTGCACCCCGAGGTCGCCCGGCAGATGGCCGAGGGCGCCCGGCGCGTCCTCGGCACCGACGTCGGCCTCGCGACCACCGGCGTGGCCGGGCCGGACCCGCAGGACGGGCAGCCGCCCGGCACCGTGCACGTCGCCGTCGCCGGGCCCGGCGGCACCGTCGTGCGCAGCCTGGAGCTCACCGGCGACCGCGCGGCGATCCGTGCCGCGACCTGCGCCGCCGTCCTCCGGGAGGCGCTGCACGCCGTGCGCGCCGCCGGGACCGCCGCCGGCGCCCCGAGCGACACGGGAACACCCGGGGGTCCGGACGCGTTGGAACCCACGTGATGAACACCAGGCCGTCCGCCCGTCCCGGCGCTGCCCGACGCGGCAGCGACATGTACGGTGGGAGCCTCCCCACGCGGGGCCACAAGGGTGTCGCACTCGTCCGGACCGCGCCCGCGGGCGCCCCGGCGGTGCGGCAGGAGCAGGATCGGGACATGAGAGGGGGACGCCAGATGGTCGTGTTGCGCCGAGAGATCGGTGACGTGCTGCGGGATGCCCGCCAGCGGCAGGGACGCACCCTGCGCGAGGTGTCCTCCGCCGCCCGGGTGTCGCTGGGGTACCTCAGCGAGGTCGAGCGGGGTCAGAAGGAGGCGTCGTCGGAGCTGCTCGCGAGCATCTGCGACGCGCTCGACGTGCCCATGTCGCTCGTGCTGCGCGAGGTGAGCGACCGCATCGCCGTCGCCGAGGGTCTGCTGATCCCCGACACCGTCCCCGTCGACCTGGCCACCGCGCTCGGCGGCCCGGACGGCGGCTGGGCGCGGCACCGCCCGGAGCTCGCTCCGGTCGGCTGAGCCGCACCGCACACCCACTCCAGACACCGACGACGCCCGGGTCGTCCGCCCTCGCTCGGCGGACCCCGGGCGTCGTCGCGCATGCACCCTCCCGCGCGCGCCCGCTCCGGGCGAACCCCCCGCGCGCCCGCTCTGCGCGCACCCTCCGGCGGGCGCCCACTCCGCGCGCACCCGCTGCGCCCCGTGGGAGTCTCCGACGCAGGATCGAGGTGGTCTGCGGACCACCCCGAAGGCGCGTCGACCTCACCGAGCACGTTCGGAGTCTCCAAACGTGCGACCGCCTGCGGCCGGGGCCCGGATGCGGGCGGCGGTAGTGGGCCCGAGCGCCGGCAGTGCGACCTCACGCAGCGGCCGCGTGAGCCCCCTCCTGCGCGCACCCGCTCCGCGCGCACCCGCCCCGCGTGCACCCGCCCCGCGCGCACCCGCCCCGCGCGCACCCGTTCCGCGCGCACCCTCTCCCGCGCGCACCCGCTGTCCCGCGTCGGAGTCTCCGACGCGGGATCGGGGTGGTCTGCGGACCACCTCAATGGCGCGCCGACCTCACCGAGCATGTTCGGAGTCTCCGAACGGGTGACCGACCGGCTGCAAACGGGGGGTGCAGGCGGTGGTTCGGGTGGGGGTCGGCTGGGGGGCGGGTCAGGGGGTCGCGGGCTGGCAGGTGCCGCAGAAGTACACCGGGCGCTCCCGGGGCGGGACGCCCGCGAGGCCGCGGCGCACGGGGGTGCCGCAGCGGCGGCAGGCTTCACGCAGCCGGCCGTGCACCCACGTGGTGCGCCCCCGGAAGGTCTCGCCGGTGGTCGACGGTGTCGCGGTGCCGACGGAGCGCTGCATGATGGCGCGCGCCACCCGGAGCAGACGGCCGGGGTCGGGCACCTGGTCGGCGGGGGTCCAGGGCCACAGCCGTTCGAGGAACAGCGAGTCCGCCATGTAGATCGTGCCGATGCCGGCGACGACGGTCTGGTCGAGCAGCACCTCGCACGCCGGGGTGGAGCCGCGTGCGGACCAGCGGCGCAGGGCCTCCGGCAGGCCGGCCTCCTCGAAGTCGTCCGCGAGCAGGTCCGGTCCGAGGTGCCCGATGAGGGTGTGCTCGTCGCGGGTCGGCACGACGTCGAGCATGCCGATGAGCTCCCCGACGGCGGTCCAGGTGGCGTTGGCGAGCACGGCGCGGACGGCGGGGTTCGCGGCCCGTGCGCCGGGGGTGCCGGTGCGGGCCACGCGCCACGACCCGTCCATGCGCAGGTGGGTGTGCAGGGTGCGGCCGTCGTCGAACCGGGTGAGCAGGTGCTTGCCGTACGAGGCGGTGCCGAGCACGGTGCGCCCGACGAGGTCGACGGTCGCGGCGGTCGGCCACCGCAGGTCGGCCCGCACCAGGGGGCGCCCGGCGAGGGCCTCGTCCAGCCGGCGGGCGGTGCGCCGGAGGATGTCGCCCTCAGGCACGGGCGCGCCTCACCGCACGCCCCGGAGCCGCAGCCCGCGCGGCGTGGGCGCGAACCCGGCGGCGGCGAGCGCCGTGCCCAGCGGGGTGCCGGTCGTGTGCAGCAGCTCCTCGCCGTCGCCGCGCACCAGGGTGACCCGGCCGAGCCGCCCGTCCCGCACGGCCTCCGCGAGCCGGTCGGTCGCGAGCCGGAGCACGTGCTCGTCCTCGGCGAAGGACAGCACGGTGCGCCCGCCGCGCTCGAGGTACAGGGCGAGGGTGCCGTCGACGAGCACGACGACGCCGCCCGCCTTGCGTCCCGGACGGTGCCCGGTCGGGGCGTCGGGGCGCACGGGCCAGCCCAGGGCGGCACCGTAGGGGTTCGCGGGGTCGGTGGCGGCGAGCAGCACCACGGACCGGTCGGCGTCGGCGGGGGCGGACTGCTCGGCGATGCGCTCGAGCTGGCGGGCGTCCGCGCGGAGCTGGTCCACGGCGCCGGGCAGCGCGAACTGCGAACCGCCGAGGTGCTCCACGAAGTAGCCGCGCCGCACCTGCCCGGCCTGCTCGAGCGCGGCGAGCACGCGGTACACGCCGGCGAACTGGCCCGCGACGCCCTCGGCCGGCGCGACGGCGCGGGTCAGGACGCCGTGCCGGTCGAGCAGCTGCGCCGCGAGGGCGTGCGCGCGGCGGGTCGGGTCCGGCTCGCGCGGCGGGAGCAT
>JAEWGQ010000319.1 GCA_023388235.1 Actinomycetes bacterium
GCACCTCGGCCCGCCGCCCCACCCGGGCCCGCCGCCGCACCTCGGCCCGCCGCCCCACCCGGGCCCGCCGCCCCCCGTGCCGCCCGTGCCCGGCGTCCCGGCGGCGCGGACGACGGACCCCGTCGCGGTGACGTCGCTGGTCACGGCCTTCCTGATCCCGGGTCCGCTCCCGATCGGGCTGGGGATCTGGGGGTTGTACCGCGTCCGGCGCGACCGCACGGACGGGCGGGCGGTGGCGATCGCCGGCATCGTGCTCGGCGTCGTCCTGCCCCTGGTCGCCGTGGCCGTCGTCGCCCTGGTCCTCCGGGGAGGGGGCGCGCTCAGCCGCGCGCAGACGCGCGCGGAGTGCGAGTCCGGCAAGGCCGCGGCGTGCGACCTGCTGTACCGGATCTCGCGGGACGGCTCCGAGGACCAGGCGTTCGGGAACACCTGCGGCGGCCGCACGGACGGTGAGCACTGGTGCGAGCTGCTGCCCACGGTCGACGGCTGGCTCGTCGTGACGCGGGGGGACGACCCCGAGCTCGACGTCCTGTGGGACGACTGCGTGGCCGGGTACGGCGAGGCCTGCGACGAGCTGGCGGCCCTGGCCCCTCGGGGCAGCGAGTACCTGGAGCTCGGTGCCACGTGCGCCGGTCGGGACCCAGGGCCCAGGGCTTGCCGTCTCGCGCCCGGCCCGGACGGGGTGCGACGCCCGCCGGAGCCGGGTCGTGGCTCCGAGCAGGAGCCGGCGCCGGAGCCGGCCCGGGTGGGCGGGTGCGAGGTGCCGCGGGGCCGGCGCGCATGATCGGCCCCACGGCGGCGCAGCTCGCGCTGCCGGTCCTGTCCGCCCCGCCGCAGCGGCGGGCGCGGTGGCTCGTGCGCTGCGCGGTGCGGCGCGCGGATCGGCGCTGAGGCCCGGGGCGCCCGGGAGCGGTCCGCCGCCATCCGGGTGAACCGCGCGAGCGTCGGCGCAGGTCGCGTCACCCCGGCCCCCGGGTGGGACGTGCGACCCCTCCGCGAGCCGACCCTGCCGCCGATCGGACGGGCCCAGGGGGCGGGAGTCAACCGCCTGTTCGCACGAGGACGAAGGCGTCGATGATGAGCTCCACCACCCCACCTGCCCACCGCCCCGGCCCCGCGTCGTGGGTCCGCGACCGCGGCGTGAGCACCCGCATCCTGACCGCCGTGCTGCTCGCGTCCGTCGTGGGCGCCGTCGTCGGGACGATGGGCATCGCGGCCCTCGGCCGCACGAACGACGCGGCCGGCTCGCTGTACCACCAGAGCTTCATGGGCCTGCAGAACGCGGCGACCATCCGGCGCGCGACCGTGGAGATGCGCTTCGCGCTCGCGAACCACGTGATCGCCGACGACGCCGCGGGCAAGGACGCCGCCGAGACCAAGATCGCGGCCGCCGAGGCGGAGGTCCGCGACGCGGTGGCGGCCTACCAGGCGCTCGACCTGGACGCCGACGACCGCGCCGCGCTCGACGCGTTCGTCACCGCGCTCGACGGCTACACCGAGCTCCGGACCGAGAAGATGCTCCCGGCGAGCTGGGCGCACGACGTCGCGCTGTACCGGTCGATCCGGGACGGCGACGCCCAGGCGATCATCGACGACATGACCGACGCCATGGCGCAGCTGGTGTCCGGGGAGGAGGACGACGCGGCCGCGTCGGCCGCGGCCGCGCAGCGGGACTTCGAGGGGAACCGCCGGCAGGTCCTCGTCCTGCTGGTGGTGGGCACGGCGCTCGCCGTCGGCGTCGGCGTGGCGGTCGCCCGCTCGATCGTCCGCGGGCTCGCCCGGGTGCGGGCGGTCGCCGAGGGCATCGAGCGCGGCGACCTCACGGTGCGCTCCGGGCTGACCTCGCGCGACGAGGTCGGGGCGATGGGCGCGGCCCTGGACTCCGCCGTCACGAACCTGCGGGACGTCATCGGCACGATCGACGCGTCGTCGGGGTCCCTGGCGTCCGCGGCGGAGCAGATGTCCGCCACCACGGGGCAGATCGCCGCCGCGGCGGAGGAGACGTCCGCCCAGGCCGGCGTCGTGTCGGCCGCCGCGGAGCAGGTGTCCCGCAACGTGCAGACCGTCGCCGCGGGGTCCGAGCAGATGGGGGCGTCCATCCAGGAGATCGCCCGCAACGCCAGCCTCGCCGCGGAGGTCGCGGGCCGCGCCGTCGAGACGGTGGGGGAGACCACCACCACGATGAGCCGGCTCGGGGAGTCGAGCAAGGAGATCGGCAACGTCGTCAAGCTCATCACGTCGATCGCGGAGCAGACGAACCTGCTGGCGCTGAACGCGACCATCGAGGCGGCGCGCGCGGGCGAGGCCGGCAAGGGGTTCGCCGTGGTCGCCGGCGAGGTCAAGGAGCTCGCGCAGGAGACCGCGCGGGCCACCGACGAGATCGCGCGGCGGGTGGAGTCCATCCAGGGGGACGCCGGCGGCGCGGTGACGGCCATCGACCAGATCAGCGGGATCATCGCGCAGATCAACGACTACCAGCTGACGATCTCGAGCGCGGTCGAGCAGCAGACGTCGACGACCGCGGAGATGAACCGCAGCGTGTCCGAGGCGGCGGCGGGGTCGACGGAGATCGCGGCGAACATCTCGGGCGTGGCCGACGCCGCGGGCTCGACCACCCAGGGCGTCTCGGAGTCGCAGCAGGCGGTGCAGTCGCTCGCGCAGATGTCCGCGGGGCTGAAGGACGTGGTGGGCCGGTTCACGGTGTGACCGGCGGCCGGTCAGCCGGGCGCGCCCGCCCCGTACCGCAGCCCGTCGACCACCAGGTCGAGGAGCCCGCGGACGCGCTCGGCCCACCGGTCGGAGTCGGGGACGTTCCACACCCCGCCCATCGCGAGCATGACCTGCTCGCCGTCGACGTCGGGGCGCACGGTGCCGTCGGCGCGCCCGGCGGCGAGCAGGGTGTCGAGCGCGGCGATGATCCGGGTGCGGGTCTCGGCGAACAGCGAGGAGTCGGAGCCGGCCGCGGCCCGCAGCGCCGCGCCCATGCCGCGCTTGGCGGCGGCGTACCGCACGTACCGGCCCATCCACTCGCGGAGCGCGTCGACGCCGGTGCGCGTCCCGTCCAGCAGGGCGGGGGCGGCGTCGCAGAGCGCGGTGACCTCCTGCCGGTACGCGGCCTCGACGAGGGCGCCGCGCTCGGGGAAGTGCCGGTAGAGCGTGCCGATGCCGACGCCGGCGCGCTGGGCGATGGTCTCGAGCGGGGTGTCGCCGTCCTCCGCGAACGCCGCGGCGGCGACGGTGAGCAGCCGGGCCCGGTTGCGTGCGGCGTCGGCGCGCAGCGGCCGGTCGGCGGGTGCAGCGGTCACGCGGTCTCCCCTTGCGATCCGGAGGGTCCTCCGGTTAGAGTCGTGGAGCGAAACGAGAGGTTCCTCCGTTTCCCAGGGTACGCCGCCCGCACCGCCCCGTCGACGCCCGCGGCCCCCACCGACCCCCCGGCCCCGCGCACCGCGCGGCCCCGGCCCGACCCCCGCACCCGGGAGGACCCCATGGCCAGCACCTTCCACGGACTCACCTTCGACGCCTACGACGCCCACGCCGTCGCGCAGTTCTGGGCCGCCGCGCTCGGCCGCGACGTGGCGCCCGGCGCGACGACCGACCACGCCGAGCTGCTCGCCGACGCCGACGCCCCGCGCCTCGCGTTCGACCGCGTCCGGCCCGGCGGCGTCGTCCGCAACACCCTGCACCTGGACCTCGTCACCGCGGACCTCGAGGGGGAGTCCGCGCGGCTCGTCCGGCTCGGCGCGCGGCGGCTCGGCGCGGTCGGCGGCGCGGCGCGCTGGGTCAGCCTCACGGACCCGGAGGGCAACGCGTTCGACCTGATCCCGGCGGCCTGACGCCCCGCGCGCCCCGGCGCCCCGGGTGGCCGGCGGCCCGTCAGAACGCGGGCGGGACCTGCGCCTGCGCGAGCGGCTTGCCGTGCTTGACCGTGACCCCGCCGAAGATCGCGACCGTGCGCACGTCCAGCAGCGGGGCGCCGGGGAACGGGGGCGGGGTCGTCTTGTCCTCGGACCCGCCGAACAGGGAGAGGCTGGTCAGCCGCACCTGCCAGGTCGGCGGCACCTTGACGTCCACGCCGCCGAACATGGTGAACACGTCGATGCGGGCGCGGTCCGGGATGCCGGCGGCGCGCAGGTCCAGGTCGATCCCGCCGAACACGGCGGTCAGGGACGCGGACCGGAACTCCTGCGACGTCGTGCGGCGCTCGCCGCCCCAGAAGAACACGAGCACCCGCATCCGGTCCGGGTCGCTGCGCCGCCCGGTCGCGGCGAGGAGGATCGACGCGCCGAGCACCGCGAGCGCGACCGGCAGCGCGTAGGTCCCGGCGCTGCCCTGGACGAGGTCGAAGGCCTCGAGCAGCCAGAACGTGCCGAGCGCGATGATGAGGACCGGGCCGATCCACGCGCGGGGCACGAGCGCCAGGGCCGCGACGCCCACGGTGATGACCGCGAGCGGGACGAGCACCTCCCACAGGCTCGCCGTCTGCAGCACGTCGAGCCGGTCGAGCAGGAGGGCGACCCCCGCCAGGACGAGCACGGAGCCGAGCACGAGCTGACCGACCGGACGCTGAGGCATGGGGTCACCGTAGCGATCCCGTGACCCGCGCGTGGCGGTCCTGCGTCCCGGATCGCCGCCGGCCGGCGGGTCTCGCCGGCCGGCGGACGCCGGGCTCAGCCGTGGTCGGGCTCGGCCTGCGCGCGGCGGGGGAGCAGCCGGGCGACCGGCAGGCAGACGGCCGTGATGGCCAGCGCGATCACCAGGGCCGTCGTCATCGCGTGCACGGTGCCGCCGCCGGCGTCGCCGCTGCCGAGGGCGTGCAGGTACACGGTGGTGATGACGGCGGAGCCGATGCCGTTCGCGAGCTGCTGCACGGCGGTCAGCGAGCCGCTGGCGCTCCCGGCCTCCTCGGGCGTGACGTCCCCGAGCGCGATGTCGTAGATGGTGCCGAAGCAGGTGCCGAGGCCGACGCCCATGACGAACACCGGCGGGACCATCGCCCACGTGCCGAGCCCGAGCCCCTGCGCGTGCACGAGCAGCAGGAACCAGCCCACCCCGGCGAGCGTGATCGTGAGCCCGGCGAACACGAGCGTGCGACCGAGCCGGGCCATCAGCCCCATGCACGCGAACGCGGCGGCCATGATGCCGACGGTCAGCGGCATGAGGGAGAGCGCCGCGCGCCCGGGCGTCTGGTGCAGGCCGCCCTGGAGGAACAGCGACAGCACGTACATCAGCCCGCTGGTCGCGGCGAAGAACGCCAGGCCCATGAGCAGCCCGGCGGTGAAGCCGCGGTTGGCGAACAGCGAGGGCCGCAGCAGCGGGTCGGCGGCGGTCCGCTGCCGCCGCACGAACAGCACGAACGCCACGACGCCGACCGCGAGGGCGACGAGCGACACCGGCGCCCAGTCCGTCTGGGAGCCCTCGATGAGCCCGTAGAGCAGGCCGGACATGGACAGCGCGAGGAACGCGGAGCCCTGGCCGTCGATGGTGGCCGCGCTGCTGCCCCCGGCGTCGTCGCGCGGCAGCAGCCACACGGCGAGGGGGACGCCGACCACGCCGAGCGCGACGTTGATCAGGAACACCGCGCGCCAGCCGGTGCCCGCGACGTCGGCGTCGATGAGGAAGCCGGCGAGGACGGGGCCGCCGATCGCGGCGATGCCGAGCAGCGGCCCGAACAGGCCGAACGCGGTGCGCATCATGTCCCGCGGGAAGGCGCGCGTCATGATCGCCATGCCCTGCGGGATCAGCAGCGCGCCGAACGCGCCCTGCAGGACGCGGGCCGCGATCATGACGCCCGGGCCGGTGGCGAGGCCGGCGGCCGCGGACGCCAGCACGAACCCGGTCATGCCGACCAGGAACAGCCGGCGCTGCCCGTACCGGTCGCCGAGCCGGCCGCCGAGCACGAGCAGGACGCCCAGCGCGAGGGCGTAGGACGCCCCGAGCCACTTGATGAGGCCGTCGCCGCCGCCGATGCCGGCCACGATCGACGGGGCGGCGATGTTCGTGACCGTCGAGTCGATCATGTCGAGCGCGTCGGCCAGCAGGACGAGCCCGAGGACCGCCCACAGCCGGGCCCGGGACGGCGGCGCCGCGTCCTGCGTCCGGGTCCCGTCGCCGGCCGGCTCGCTGCCACCGGCGTGCGCGACGCCGGGTGCCGCCACCTCCGTGGCCCGTGTGCTGTCGGACATGTCCCGCTCCTCGCCTCGGCGCGGCGCCGGGAGGGCGCCGCGGATCGAGCAACAGTGTAATCACTGCAGAAATGAAGTAGCTACTACGTCACACCGACTAGCGGGACGCGTAGGCTGGGGTGATGACGCGGACGACAGCGCAGCCCGCCGACCTCCCGGTCGGACGGCGCGAGCGGAAGAAGGCCGAGACCCGCCGGGCCCTCGTCGCCGCGGCGCGGCGGCTGTTCCTCGAGCGGGGCTACGACGAGGTGACCGTCGCGCAGATCGCCGACGAGGCCGACACCGCGGTCACGACGCTGTTCAACCACTTCCCGGACGGCAAGGAGGCGCTCGTGTTCGGCGACGGCGCCGACGAGGACGAGCGCGCGCAGTCGCTGGTCGCCGCCGTGCGGGGGACGGGCAGCCTCCGGACGGCGCTCGAGGCGCTCGGCCGGTTCTTCGCCGGGCGCGGCGTCTTCGTGCCCGACCCGCCGCCGGAGGAGCGGCAGCTCATCGCGCTGATCGTCAGCGCGCCGCAGCTGCGCACGTACGCGCGGCGGCAGTGGGAGGCCTGCGAGGCACCCCTCGCCGCAGCGCTGGCGGCGGAGGCCGGCGCGGAGCCGGACGACCCCCGGCTGCGCGCCCTGGCCCGCTACGTCCTGCAGATCCCGGACCTCGCCACGGACGCCGCCGACCGCCGGGCGGTCCTGGACGCCATCGTCGCCGGACTCGTCTCGGGGTGGGGCACCGACTGACCGCCGGAGCGGCCGGTCCCGGGCGCCGGGCCGGCCGGGCGGCGCGCGCGACGGCGCACCACCCGGCCACCCGTCAGACCGCCGCGCCCGCCCGGTAGCCGGCGAGCACCGCGTCGCCGACCTTGCCCGGCTGCACGCAGTCGCCGACGACGTGCGCCGGGACGGTCGCCGTCAGGGCGTCGGGCAGGTCCCGGTCGGGGCGGACGCCGAACGCGAGCAGGGCCGTGTCGGCGCCGAGGTCCACCGCGCCGTCCGGTCCGGTGCACCGCACCAGCCCGTCCTCGATCGCGGTCACGCGGTGCCCGGTCAGCAGCCGGACCCCGGACTCGTGCAGCCGGCGCAGCAGGGCCACCCGGTTGTGCACGACCATGTCGCCGCCGACCGCGGCGGACATCTCGACGACCGTCACCTCGTGCCCGGCCTGCGCGAGCTCCAGCGCCGCGTCGGCGCCGGACAGCCCGCCGCCGCAGACGACGACGCGGCGCCCGACGGCGGTCCCGGTGTGGAAGTCGAGGACGTGCACCGCGGTGGGGCCGTCGACGCCCGGGATCGCCGGCGCCCACGGGGTGGAGCCCGTGGCGACGACCACGGCGTCGGCGCCGGTGATCTCCGGCCCCTCGGCGGCGACCTCGTGGCTCAGGTGCACCCGCACCCCGAGGCGCTCGAGCTCCTGCTCCCACCAGCCGACCATCTTGTGCAGCTCCCGCTTGAAGTCCGGGGTGGCGGCCGGCTCGAGCACCCCGCCCAGGCGGGTGCCGCGCTCGTAGACGTCGACGGCGTGCCCGCGCTCGGCGGCGACGCGCGCGGCCTCCAGCCCGGCCGGGCCGGCGCCCACGACCGTGACGCGGCGCGGCTCGGGGGCGGGCAGCAGCACCCGGGTCATCTCGTGCCCCGCCTCGGGGTTGACGGAGCACTCCACCGGCTTGCCCGCGACGACGTTGCCGATGCAGAGCTGGTTGCAGCGGATGCACGGGCGCACCGCCTCCGGCCGGCCCGCGGCGACCTTGCGCACGAGGTCCGGGTCGGCGATCACCATGCGGCCGAACCCGACGAAGTCGGCGACGCCGTCCGCGAGGGCCTGCTCCGCCAGGTCGGGGGTGAGGTTGCCGTTGACCGCGACGGGGATGCGCAGGACCGGCTTCACCGCCGCGGCGTCCGGCAGGTAGACGCCGTCGCCGAGGTAGTAGGACGGGAAGGACCAGTCGATGGCCTCGTACGCGCCGGCGTCGACCAGCAGCACGTCGAGCCCGGCGTCCTGCAGGACGACCGCCAGCTCGCGCGCCTCGGCCTCGGTGCGGCCGCCGGGGAACTGGTGGCGGACGGTGATCCGCATGGACAGCGGGAAGTCCGGCCCGGCCTCCTCGCGGACGATCCGGATCATCTCGGTGGCGAACGTCGCGCGGCCCCGCACGTCGCCGCCGAACCGGTCGGTCCGGGTGTTCCAGGCGGCGGTGAGGAACTGGTCGGTCAGGTAGCCGGTGTGGCCGTGCAGGTCGATCGCGTCGAACCCGGCGTCCAGCGCGCGCCGGGTCGCGGCGCGGAACCGGTCGAGGACGTCCTCGACCTGCTCGGTGCTGAGCTCGCGGCAGCGCACGGACGGGTCGGTGAGCGACGGGCAGGCGGAGGCCGACCACGGCGCGCCGCCGTCGGGCCCGGCCGGCATGATCCGGCCGAAGCCGGGGGTGAGGTTGGCGGCGATCAGGCCGCCCGCGCGGTGCACCTCGGCGACGGCCGCGCGCAGGGGGGCGACGTGCCGGTCGGCGGTGAGGCTGATGGTCGAGCCGGTCGGCGGGTCGTAGACGTCCTGGGTCTGGATCGACTCCGTGATGAGCAGGCCGGTGCCGCCGCGGGCGCGGGCCACCAGGTAGGCGACGCCGGCCTCGGAGATCGTGCCGTCGGCGTGGGCGGTGTGCGTGCCCATCGGGGGCATGTAGGTGCGGTTGGGGAGCTCGAGCGACCCCCAGCGGGCGGGTTCGAGCATGCGGGGGTGACGTGCCACGGGGACTCCAGGGATCGGCCGGACTAAGTGGGCATCAACGCCCACTTAACATCCAGTATCGGCAGGAGCCCCGGGTCGGCGCGCGGGATGTACGTCCTAGGATCGGGCGACGTGGAGCCCTCGCCCGTCGCCGACGACAGCACGCCCGACGGCGCGCGCGACCGGCCGCGCGACAGCCCGCGCGTGCGGGCGCGGCGCAGCGACGCCCGCCGCAACCAGGCCGCCGTGGTGGACGCCGCCCAGCGCGTGTTCGCCGCGCAGGGACCGCACGCCCCGCTCGCCGCGATCGCGCAGGAGGCGGGCGTGGGGCGGTCCACGCTGCAACGGCACTTCCCCGACCGGTACGCCCTCGCCGCGGCCGTCTACGACCGCAACCTCGACGCCGTCGAGCGGTACGCGGCCGCGCACGCGGACCGCCCCGGGCTGCTGGACGAGATGGTGCGCCGGATCGTCCGGGGCCAGCGCGGCGCCGCGGGGCTGTTCCCGCTGATGCGCGCGGTCCCGGAGGCCGCGGCCCAGGTCGACCGCCTCGGCGAGCGCCTGGCTGGGCTCCTCGCGCCGGCCGTCGAGGGCGCGCTCGCCCGCGGGGAGGTCGCGCCCGGCACGACGACGCGGGACGTGCAGCTCGTGCTGTCGATGGCCGAGGGGCTGCTCGTGTCCTACGACGGCGACGAGCGCGACGCGGCGCTCGACCGCGGGGTGGAGCTCGCCCTGCGCGGGCTGCGGGGCTGAGCGCCGTGCCGCACCGGGCCCCCGCCGTGCGCACGGCGCTCGCGGTGCTCGCGGCGCTCGCCGCCCTCGTGCTCGCGGTGCTGACGGCGTGCGCGCCCCCGGGGCCGTCCCCGGACGGTTCCCCGGCCGCCGCCGGGTCCCGCGCCCCGTCCGGCGCCCCGTCCCGCACCCCGGCCGGGGGCGGCGGCGCGCTGCCCGTCGGCTCGTCCACGCAGGAGGTCACGGTGGACGGCACCACCCGCTCCTACCGGGTGCACCGCCCGGCGGGCCTCGACGGGCCGGCGCCGCTCGTCCTGTTCTTCCACGGGTACGGCGGCAGCGCCGCGCAGGCCGAGGCGGACTACGGGTGGGACGCGCTCGCGGACGAGCAGGGCGCGGTGGTCGCCTACGCCGACGGCGTCGGGAAGAGCTTCGCCGCGGGCACCTGCTGCGGCGCCGCGGCCGAGGCGGGCGTGGACGACGTCGCCGCCGCCCTCGCGGTCGTGGCCGACGTCGAGCAGCGGGTGGCGATCGACCCCGCGCGCCGGTTCGCCGCCGGGTTCTCGAACGGCGCCGCGATGACCTACCGGCTGGCGTGCGAGACGGACGTGTTCGCCGCGTTCGGCCCGGTGGGCGGCGGCGAGCTGGTCGGGTGCGCGGACGCCGCGCCCGCCTCGGTGCTGCACGTGCACGGCGCCCGGGACGCGGTGGTGCCGGTGGGCGGCGACCCCGACGGCAGCGGCATGGGGCACCCGCCCGTCGAGCAGACGGTCGCCGGGTGGCGGGAGCGCCTCGGCTGCGCGCCGCCGGTCACCACGGACGAGGACCGCGTCGTGACCTCGCGGGCCACCTGCCCCGGCGGGCGCGAGGTCACGCTCGTCGTCGCCGACGTGCTCGAGCACACCTGGCCGACCGCGGCGTCCGGCGTGGACGCGACCCGCGCGCTCTGGGGGTTCTTCGCGGCCCACGGCCGCTGACGTCCCGGCCGGGCCGGGCCGGGCCGGGCCGGGCTGCGCTGCGCCGCGCCGCGTCGTCCCGCGTCGCACCGCGTCGTCCCGCGTCGCACCGCGTCGTCGGGTGCCGCCCCGTCGCGCGCCGCACCCCCGTCCCGCGCCGCACCCCGCTGCCGCCGGTCCCCCTGCGCCCGGCGGCAGCGCCCGGCCTACCGCCGCCGCGTGACGATGAGCCGCTGCAGCATCACGAACAGCAGCAGCACCGCGCCGATGAACACCCGCGTCCACCAGGAGTCGAGGCCCTCGCGGGCGATCAGCACCTGGATCAGCCCGTACACGAGCACGCCGGCCCCGGTGCCGAGCACGAACCCGACGCCGCCGGACAGCAGCGTCCCGCCGATGACGACGGCCGCGATCGCGTCCAGCTCCATGCCGATGCCGGTGAGGTTGTAGCCGGACTTCGTGTACAGGGCGAACAGGATGCCGGCGATGCCCGCGCACGTGCCGCTGATGACGTACACCCACACGCGGGTCCGGGCCGGGCGCAGGCCCATGAGGCTGACGGCCACGCCGCGGTCGCTGGCGCCGAGCCCGTACACCGACCGCCCGAACCGCGTGTAGTGCAGCAGGAACACCGCCACGAGCAGCACCGCGACGGCGATGAGCATGCTCGCGTTGATCCGCCACAGGGACCGGCCCTCGCCGAACGTCAGGCTCCACGACGCGAGCGACGCGAACCCCTCGTCCTTGATGGCCAGCGAGTTGGTGCTGACGACGTTCGCCAGGCCCCGCGCCAGGAACATCACGGCGAGCGAGGCGATGAACGGTTGGATGTCGAACACCTGCACCAGCACGCCGATCAGCAGGCCGCACGCGGTCCCGATCAGCACCCCGACGGCGAGGACGACCGGCAGCGGCAGCCCGAGCAGGAACAGCTTCGCGACCACCAGGCCGACCAGCGCGACGACCGCGCCGACCGACAGGTCGATGCCGCCGGTGAGGATCACGAACGTCATGCCGACGGCCAGCACCAGCAGGTAGGAGTTGTCGACCATGAGGTTCGACAGCAGCTTCATGCTGATGAAGTCGGACCGGGAGGTGCTGTACCGGCTCTGCCCGATGCCGAGCATGAGCGCGAGGGTGAGCACGGTGCCGAGCACCGGCAGGAACCGCCGGTCGAGGCGGCTCAGCGCCCCGAGCGCGCGGCGCGCGGGCCGGACGGGTGCGGGGGCCGGGGCCTCGGTGAGCTGGCCGGTCATCGGACGACCTCCACGGGTCGGGGCCGGGCCGCCCGCACGCGGCGGGCGTCGAGCCGGGAGCGCAGGAACGGGGACGCCGCCACGCACACGGCGATGAGGACCACGGCCTTGAACAGCGGGGTGGTCTGCGAGGGCAGCTCGAAGATGATGACGGCGCGCTCGAGCGTGGACAGCAGCAGGGCGCCGGCCACCAGGCCGCCGAGGTTGAACCGCCCGCCGTCGAGCTTGGTGCCGCCGAGGACGACGACCATGATCGCGTCGAGCTCCTTGAGCAGGCCGATGTTGTTGGCGTCGGCCGCCATCGTCGGGGCGCCGTAGACGAGCCCGGCGAGCGCCGCGAGCACGCCGGCGATCACGTACACGGTCCAGGTGGTCGACCGGGCGCGGACGCCCGCGAGCCGGCTGGCCTCGCCGTTGATGCCGATGGACTCCAGGAACATGCCGAGCGCGGTGCGCCGGACCAGCAGCGTGACGAGCACGAACACCACGGCCGCGATGATCACGGGGGTCGGCACGCCGAGCACGAAGCCCGAGCCGATCGACTTGAACGGCGGGCTGGTCACGGTGGTGATCTGGCCCTGGGTGATGAGCATCGCGATGCCGCGGCCCGCCACCATGAGGATCATCGTCGCGATGAACGGCTGGATCCCGAGCGCCGCGACCATGAACCCGTTGAAGGCGCCGACCACCACCCCGACGACCAGGCCGAGGGCGATCGCCACGGCCACGGTCGCGCCGGACCCGGGGTCGGGCGACCCGTCGAGGTAGGTGAGCGACACCGCCAGCGCGATCGCCATGACGGCGCCGACCGACAGGTCGATGCCGCCGGTGGCGATGACCAGGCACATGCCGAGGGCCAGCAGCAGCGGCGTCGCGCTGTTGCGCAGCAGGTCGATGAGCTGCCCGAACAGGTGCCCGTCGCGCAGCGTGACGTCGAGGAACCCGGGGCTCTTGAGCCCGCACGCGATGAGCAGCACGAGCAGGGCCACGACGGGCCAGAGCATCCCGTGGTCCGCGACCCGGCGCAGCGCCTGCAGCGGCGCCGTCCGGGTGGCCGGGGCGGGGGTGGGGGCGGTCATGAGGCCTTCTCTCCCGTGCTCGCGATGGTCTCCAGCACCGTCTCGGAGCTGACCGTCTCGTCGTTCTCGATCTCGGCGACCTTCTGCCGGTCGCGCATCACGACGATGCGCTGGCTCAGGCGCAGCACCTCCTCCAGCTCGGAGGAGATGAACACCACCGACATCCCGTCGGCGGCGAGCTCGGTGACCAGGCGCTGGATCTCGGCCTTCGCCCCGATGTCGATGCCGCGGGTGGGCTCGTCGAGCACCAGCAGCCGGGGCGACGTCGCCAGCCAGCGGGCCAGCAGCACCTTCTGCTGGTTGCCGCCGGACAGGTTCTTGATGAGCGCGTTGGGGTTCGGCGGGTTGATGTTGAGCGCGACGATGTACTTCTGCACGAGCTCGTCGAGCTGCCGGCGGGGGACCCGGCGCAGCGTGCCGCGGCGGGCCTGCAGCGCGAGGGCGATGTTCTCCCGCACGGTCAGGTCGCCGATGATCCCCTCCTTCTTGCGGTCCTCGCTCGACAGGGCGATGCCGCGCTGGAGCGCCGCGAGCGGGGTGGCGAGCCGGGTGGGCACGCCCTGCACGGACAGCTCGCCGTGGTCGGGCCGGTCCGCGCCGGTCAGCAGCCGCGCCGCCTCGGTGCGCCCGGAGCCGAGCAGGCCCGCGAACCCGACGATCTCGCCCGCGTACAGGCTCACGTCGAACGGCTCGACGGCCCCGTTCTTGCCCAGGCCGACCCCGGTGAGGACGGGGGTCTCCTGGCCGGAGTGCGTGGTGGCGGCGCCGCGGGCGCGCTCCTCGATGCCCGCCAGGTCCTCCTCCGCGCGGCCGATCATGTGCGAGATCAGGTCGCGGCGGCTGAGCTCGGCGGTGCGGAACTCGCCGACGAACCGGCCGTTGCGCAGCACGGTCATCCGGTCGGAGATCGCGTACACCTGCTCCAGGAAGTGCGAGACGAACAGGATCGCGACGCCGGACTCGCGCAGCTGCCGGATGACCCGGAACAGCTCGGCGACCTCCGCCTTGTCGAGCGACGAGGTCGGCTCGTCCAGGATGAGGACCTTCGCGTCGACGACCAGCGCCCGCGCGATCGCGCAGAGCTGCTGCACGGCGATGCTGTGGCTCGCGAGCTGCGAGCGGGGGTCGATGTCGAGGCTGAGCCGCTGCAGGGCGGCGCGGGCCTCGCGGCGGGTGGCGCGCCAGTCGATGAACGGCCCCCGGCGCACCTCGTGGCCGAGCATCACGTTCTCGGCCACCGTGAGGTTCGTGCAGAGGTTGACCTCCTGGTACACCGTGCTGATGCCGGCGCGCTGGGCCTGGTCGGGACCGTCGAAGACGTGCTCCTCGCCGTCGACCTCGATGCCGCCGGAGTCCACGCGGTACACCCCGGTCAGCGCCTTGATGAGCGTCGACTTGCCGGCGCCGTTCTCGCCCATGAGGGCGTGCACCTCGCCGGGGCGCAGCGCGAGGTCCACGCCGTCGAGGGCCTTGACGCCGGGGAACGTGATGGTGATGCCGGTCATCCGCACGACCGGCGTGCCGTCGGGCGCACTCGCCTGGGACATCGGTGTCCTTCCTGGTCCCGACCGTCGGTCGGGCGGGGTGGGGCCGGGACCGCCCACCCCGCCCGCCGGGGTCAGTACTTCCGCGCGTCGACGTCGGCCTGGGTGATCGTCTGGTCGAAGGCCTGGTCGACGACGATCGTCTCCTTCGGGACGTCCTCGCCGTTGGCGACCTGGGTGATCAGCTCGGCGAGCTGGTCGCCGAACACCGGGTTGCACTCGACGACGTAGTTGAACTTCTTGTCGACGAGGGCCTGCAGGCCGTCGCGCACGCCGTCGACGGACACGATCTGGATGTCCTTGCCGGGGACCTTGCCGGCGGCCTCGATGGCCTCGACGGCCCCGAGCCCCATGTCGTCGTTGTGCGTGAAGATCATGGTCATCTCGGGGTACGCCTGGAGCGCCGCCTCGACCGCGGTCTTGCCCTCGGCGCGCGTGAAGTTGCCGCTGGCCTTGCCGATGACCTGCTCGCCGACGACGGCGTCGAAGCCCTCCTCGCGGTCGACCTGCGCGCCGGACCCGAGGGTGCCCTGCAGCTCGAAGATCTTGGCGTCGGGCGCGTTCTCCTTCACCCACTCGCCGGCGGTGGTGCCCTCCTGCTTGAAGTCGGCACCGATCCAGGTGACGTACGGGTCCTCGACGGTGGTGTCGACCGTGCGGTCCACCAGCACCACGGGGATGCCGGCGTCCTTGATCTCCTGCAGCACCTCGTCCCAGCCCGTCTCGATGACGGGGGAGAAGGCGATGACGTCGACGTCCTGGGCGACGAAGTCGCGCAGGGCCTTGATCTGGTTCTCCTGCTTCTGCTGCGCGTCGACGAAGTTGAGGTCGAAGCCGGCGTCCTCGGTGAGGCTGGACTTGACCGACTCGGTGTTGGCGGTGCGCCACCCGCTCTCGGCGCCGAGCTGGGAGAAGCCGACGCGGATCAGGTCGTCGCCGCCGCCCTCCCCGCCGGCGTCGCCGCCCGAGCTGCAGGCGGCCAGACCGAGCACTGCGACGAGGGAGGCGGCGCCGACCGCGGCCCGCCGGGACTGACGTCCGAACATGAACTCCTCCTTGAGTACGTGGACCCGACGACAGCGTCGGTGGCGAAATTGTGAGCGTTCACAACTCCGAGGGTCAAGAGTGAACGATCACAATCCGGTTACGAGGCGCCCCGGCGCGGTGCCGCCGTGCTCGCGCGGACCCGCACGGACGCCCCCACGCCGCCGTCCACGGCCGGCGCGCCCGCGATCGCCGCGACCATCTGCTCCAGGCAGCGGCGCCCGAGCTCGGCGAAGTCCGGGGTCACCGTCGTCAGCGGCGGGAAGAAGTGCGCGGAGCCCTCGACGTCGTCGAACCCGATCACCGACACGTCGCCCGGCACCCGCACGCCCGCCTCGGCGAACGCGTGCAGCAGCCCGAGCGCGAGCTGGTCGTTGGCCGCGAACACCGCCGTGGGCAGGGGCTCGCCGCCCGCGCGGGACTTCGCCACGAGCTCCTGGCCGATGCGGTAGCCGGTGCTCGCGCGCCAGTCGCCGGGGATCGGCTCCCGCGGCGTGATCCCGGCCTGGCGCATGGCGTCCCGCCAGCCGCGGGCCCGGGACCGGGCGTCGAGCCAGGAGTCGGGCCCGGTCACGTGCAGGATGTCGGTGTGGCCCAGGTCCAGCAGGTGGCGGGTCGCCATCCGGCCGCCCGCGTACTGGTTCACCGCCGCGGTGTAGACGTCCCCGCCCAGGTCGGAGGGGCCGAGCATGACCACGGGGAGCTGCTCGCTCGCGAACCCCTCGACCGCGTGCACGGCCTCGTCGTGCGACGCGATGACCACCGCGCCGTCGACGCCCTGCTCCAGGAAGTGCTCCAGCGAGCCCCGCACCGACGCCACGTCCCACTGCGTCACGGTCGCGACGCTGACGTACATCCCGGAGCTGCGCGCCGCGTTCTCCACCGCGATCAGGGTCATCGTGGGGCCGTGCAGCGGCGAGTCCTCGGTGACGACGCCGATCGAGCCGGTGCGCCGGGTGACCAGCGCGCGCGCCACCGAGTTGCGGCGGTACCCGAGGTCCGTGATGGCGGCCTCGACCTTCGCGCGCGTGCGGGGGCTGACGTTCGGGTGGTCGTTGAGCACGCGGGAGACGGTCTGGTGCGAGACGCCGGCGAGGCGGGCGACGTCGAGGATCCCGGGGCGGCGCGGCCGCTCGGCCCGGACGGGTGCGCCCGCGGGCACCGCGTGCTGCGGCTCGGTGTCGGACCCGGACCCCATCGCCCGTCCACCCTCCTCGCTCCGCGCCCTGGCCGGCGCTCCGGCGACCGCGTCGCGCGCGCGTCGATGGTGAACGTTAACAGGGTTCGGGCGGGCTGCGGCCGCGTCCATCATGGCCCCTCGCGGCGGCGTGAGTGGCGCCCGATCCGGGCCGCCGGCACCACCTGACACCACCGCGCACCGCGGAGGCGTTGACGTGACACCACGATGGTGTCACTATGGCGTCATGGACCTCACGCGCTACGTCGACGACCTCCAGCACCGCCTCGCCACCGCGGCCGACGCCGCCGGCGAGGACGCCCGGGCGCTGGCGGAGCGGCTGACCGCCCCGCTCGACGCCGCCGTGCGCCTGGTCCTGCTCGACGCCCTGTCCGCCGCGGCGGGGGAGATCACCGCGGACCTCGCGCCCGGGTCGGTCGACGTGCGGCTGCGCGCCGGCGAGCCCGAGTTCGTCGTCGACGTCCCCGCGCCCGCCGCGTCCCCCGGCGCGGAGCCCGGC
>JAEWGQ010000320.1 GCA_023388235.1 Actinomycetes bacterium
GGCGCGGGTGGCCGCTGACGCCGGGGCCGGGGACGCCCCGGGGGCGGGCGTCCCGGCGGCGGGTGCCCCGCTGCTGCTGCGGGGCCGGTGGTTCGGGCCGGAGCACCCGGTCGTCATGGCGGTGGTCAACCGCACGCCGGACTCGTTCTACGCCGCCGCCCGCCACGACGACGCCGGGGCGGACGCCGCGGTCGCCCGGGCCGAGGCGGAGGGCGCGGACCTCGTCGACCTCGGCGGCGTGCGCGCGGGCCGCGGGCCCCGGGTCGACGCCGCAGAGGAGATCGCCCGCGTCGTGCCGCTCGTCGAGCGGGTGCGCCGCCGGCACCCGGACCTGCTGGTCAGCGTCGACACCTGGCGCGCGGAGGTCGCGCGCGCGGCCGCCGACGCCGGCGCCGACCTGCTGAACGACACGTGGGCGGGGCACGACCCCGCGCTGGTCGAGGTGGCGGCGGAGCGCGGTCTCGGGGTGGTGTGCTCGCACACCGGCGGCCTGCCGCCGCGCACCGACCCGCTGCGCGTGAGCTACCCGCTGCCGGACGACGCCCCGGCGGGCACGGACCCGCGCGACGGGGTGCTGCTCGACGTCCTGGCGACCCTGCGCGCCGCGGCCGGCCGCGCCGTCGGCCTGGGCGTGCACCCCGCGAGCGTGCTGGTCGACCCGACGCACGACTTCGGCAAGAACACCTGGCACTCGCTGCACCTCGTCCGCCGCACCGCGGCCCTCACCGCGCTGGGGCACCCGGTGCTCGTCGCCCTGTCCCGCAAGGACTTCGTGGGGGAGACCCTCGACCTGCCGCCCGAGGAGCGCCTCGAGGGCACGCTCGCCGCCACCGCGGTCGCCGCGTGGGCGGGCGCGCGGGTGTTCCGCGCGCACGACGTCCGGGCGACGCGCCGCACCGTGGACATGGTCGCGGCGCTGCGCGGCGACCTGCCCCCGGCGCGGGCGGTGCGAGGGCTCGCGTGACCCGGACGGGGCTGCGCGCCGCCGACCCGCGGACGTGGCCGTGGTGGGTGCAGGTGCTCGCCGTGTACGCGGCCGCCCGCGCCTTCTCGGCCGTCGTGCTGCTCGCCGTCGCGAGCCGGCAGGCGGCGAACGGCTGGACCGGCGCGAGCCCCGGGTACGCCGAGTACACGGGCCTGATGTGGGACGCGACCTGGTACCGGCAGATCGCCGAGACCGGGTACCCCGCGACGCTGCCGGTCGGCGCCGACGGCCTGGTCCAGCAGAACGCGTGGGCGTTCTTCCCGCTGTACCCGCTGCTCGTGCGCGGCGTCATGGCCGTCACGGGCGGGTCGTGGGCCGTCGTCGCCCCGACCGTCTCGCTGCTGGCCGGGGCCGCGGCGATGCTGCTGGTGCACCGCTCCGTGCTCCGCGGCGCGCCCCGCGCGGTCGCCGCCCGGCCCGGCCTGCCGCTGGCCACGGTGCTGCTCGTGTCGGTGTTCCCCACGTCGGTGGTGCTGCAGGTCGGCTACACCGAGTCGCTGGCCCTGCTGCTGGTCGCCGCCGCGCTGCTCGCGGTCGTCACCCGGCGGTACGGCTGGGCGTGCCTCGCGGTGCTCGCGCTCGGGTTCACGCGGGCGGTCGCGCTGCCGATGGCCGTCGTCGTGGTCGTGCACGCGCTCGTGCGCTGGCGCGCGTGGCGTGCCGGCGGCCCGCGGCCGGCCCGGCGCGAGCTCGTGGGGCTGGGGGCGCTCGCGGTCACGGCCGTGGTCTCGGGGGTCGCCTGGCTCGCGGTCTGCGGCTGGGTGACCGGGGTGCCGGACGCGTACCTGCAGACCCAGGAGGCGTGGCGCGGCGCGCGCACCACGGCGCCGTTCGCCGGCTGGGCGTACGTCCCGTCGTTCTGGTTCGGGGCGTCCGCGCCGCTGGTCGTCGCGGCCGCCGCGGCGTTCGTCGTCGCCTGCCTGGTGGCGCCGTCGGCGTGGCGGCTCGGGCGCGAGCTGCACGCGTGGTCCGCGGCGTACCTGCTCTACCTCGCCGCCGCCGTCGAGCCCGGCAGCAGCCTCGCGCGGTTCCTGCTGCTGGCGTACCCGCTCGGCGCGGCGACCGCCGGCGTGGTCACGGCGCCCCGGCGCGCGCGCCGGGCGTGGACCGCCGCCGTGACCGTGCTCATGCTCGCCCTCCAGGTCGTGTGGGTGTGGCGGATCTGGCGCCTCGTGCCGCCCTCCGGGTGGCCGCCGTGAGCCCGGACGGGGGGTGCGGACCGGCTCGCGCCCCGCGTCGTCGCCTGGGTGAACTAGACTGGCCGACGGACATCCCCCGACCCGAGACCCGTGAGCGCCGCCCCCGCCCCCCGCGGACCAGCGCCTTCGGACCCCGGGTCGCACCGACGTGAAGGAGAGCCCCGCATGGCCGCGATGAAGCCGAGGACTGGTGACGGTCCGCTCGAGGTGACCAAGGAGGGCCGCGGCATCGTCATGCGGGTCCCGCTCGAGGGCGGTGGCCGGCTCGTCGTCGAGCTCAACGCGACCGAGGCGCAGGAGCTGGGCGAGGCCCTCACCTCCGTCGTCTCCTGACGCCCCGGGGGCTCGCTCCGACGTGGCACGTTCCCTGACGCACCCCGACGTGCGCATCGGCCGGCCGGTGCCGGCGGTCGCCCTGACCGGGGGCTCCCTCGCGACCTCGTCCCTCCTGCGGGAGCCGGACGTCGACGCGGTGGCGGTCCCGGTCGCGCCGCCGGCCCCGGACGACACCGACCTGCAGCCCGGCCGCGGCACCGCCGAGGCCGCCGCGCGGTACGGGATCGACCTGGCCGAGGTCGCCGAGCGCGCCGGCCTCACCGGGGCCCCCGGCGAGGCGTGGACCCTGCTGCTGCCGCGCCCCGTCGGCAGCGCCGGCGCCGCGCTACCCTGGGA
>JAEWGQ010000204.1 GCA_023388235.1 Actinomycetes bacterium
CGCGGCCACGGCGCAGGCGGTGCTGTGCGCGTGGGTCCTCGCGCGGCGCGTGCCGGACGTCTGGGCCGCCCGCGGCCGGCGGCAGCTGCGCCGGGTGCCGGACCTGTGGTGGTTCCTGCTCGGCGCCGCGGGCAGCTCGGTGCTCACGGCCCCGCTCGTCGAGGCCGCGGTCGTGCTCGGCGGCGCGCCCTGGACGTGGCAGCCGGCGCTGCTGTGGACCGCCCGCAACACGGTGGCGATCCTCGGGCTCGGCACGCTCGGGTTCGCGCTGGGCGACTGGGCGCGCGAGCGCCCCACCCGCCGCACGTCCCAGGACCGCGTGGAGGGCTGGACCGGGCCGCGCGGCGGCGGCGACCTGCTGGCCGGGCTGCTGCTCGCGCCGTTGCTGTACCTGGTGTGGTTCGTGCAGCTGCCGCACGTGTCGGTGGTGTTCCCGCTGATCGCCCTCACGGTGTGGGCGGGGTCGCGCCTGCCCACCCGCACGGTGGTGCTGCACGCGCTGGCGTGCGGCGTCGTCGCGATCCAGCTCACCGTCGCCGGCATCGGCGCGTTCGCGTCGCTCGCGGACCCCACCACACAGGTCGCCGTCGCGCAGCTGTACGTCGGCCTCGTCACCGTCGTCGGCCTGGCGCTCGCCCTGGCGCGCGAGGAGCGCCTGCGCCTGGTCGCGGACCTCGCCTCGGCCCGCGACCGCGCGCAGGAGCAGGCGGCGCTGCTGCGCACCGTGGTCGACACGATGAGCGAGGGCGTGCGGGTGGTGGACGCGCGCGGGCGCGTGATCGTGCGCAACCCCCGCGCCACCCGCCTGCTCACCGGGCGCTCGCACCTCGACCCCGACGACTCGACGACGGACCTCGCCGGGCTCGCGCGGGTGGACGGCTCGCCCGTGCCGGACGCGGAGCTGCCGTTCCGGCGCGCGCTCGCCGGGGAGGAGGTGCGCGACCTCGACCTGCTGGTGCGGGTGCCGGGCAGCCCCGAGCCGCGGATCGTCACGTTCTCGTCCTCCCCCATCCCGGACGCGTCGGGCGGCGGCGTCGTGACGGTGCTGCGGGACGTGACCGCGGAGCGCACCGAGCTGCGCCGGGCCGCGCAGGTGCAGGCCAGCCTGCTGCCGACGCGCCGCCCGGACGTCGCGGGGTTCGACGTGGCCGCGCGGTTCGTGCCCGCCGGCTCCGTGGGCGGGGACTTCTACGACTGGCAGCCGCTGCCGCACGGGCTGGTGCTCACGGTGGCGGACGTCATGGGCAAAGGCCCCGCCGCGGCGATCCTCGCGGCGACCACGCGCTCGGTGCTGCACGCCCAGCCGAGCCTGCACGACGTCGCCGGGACCCTCGCGGCGACCGAGCGGGCGATGGACGCCGACCTGGCGAACGCCGGGGCCTTCGTGACGATGTTCCGGGCGTACGTGGACGCGGCGGACGGCAGCGTCTCCTACACGGACGCCGGGCACGGCCTGTCGCTGATCGTCGGCAGCGACGGCACCGCCCGCCGGCTCGGCGCGACCGGCCTGCCGCTGGGCATCGCCCCCGGCCCCGCCCGGACCAGCGCGCAGGACCGGCTGCTGCCGGGCGACCTGCTCGTCACGTTCAGCGACGGGGTGCTGGACGCCCTGGGCGGCTCGATGCAGGACCTCGACCAGGTGCGCCTGGCGGTGCGCGGCACCCGCAGCGCCGAGGAGGCCGCGGACGCGGTGCTGTCCCTGGTGGGGGACGCGGGCCAGCCCGACGACGACCTCACCGTCGTCACGCTGCTGCGGGCGGCCTGAGCGGTGGACCTGCTGCTGCTGGCCGACACGCACGTCCCGCGGCGGGCGCGGGACCTGCCGCCCGAGGTGTGGGCCGCGGTGGACGCCGCGGACGTCGTGCTGCACGCCGGCGACTGGGTGGACGTCGCGCTGCTCGACGCGCTCGAGGCGCGGGCGCGCCGGGTGGTGGGGTGCTGGGGCAACAACGACGGGCCGGACCTGCGCGCGCGGCTGCCGGAGGTCGCGCGGGTGCGGCTCGGCGGCGTGCGGTTCGCGGTGGTGCACGAGACGGGCGCGCGCACGGGCCGCGAGGCGCGCGCCGCCGCCGCGTACCCCGACGTCGACGTGCTGGTGTTCGGGCACAGCCACATCCCCTGGGACTCCGTGGCGCCGGGCGGGCTGCGCCTGCTGAACCCGGGCTCCCCCACCGACCGCCGCCGGCAGCCGGCCGGCACCTACCTCACCGCGCGCGCGGAGGACGGCGTGCTGCGCGACGTGGTGCTGCACCCCGTCCCGCGCGGCTGAGCGAGCCCGTCAGTCCCGGCGCAGCGCGACGACCGTGAGGTCGTCCGGGCGGTCCCCGGCGCCGACCGCGAGCCGCAGCACCGCGTCCACGGCGGCGCGCGCCGAGGGGGCGCCGCGGACGGCGGCCAGCACGCGGGGCAGCCCGGTGCCCACCGTGCCGTCGCCGAGGTCCAGGACCCCGTCGGAGAACGTCACGAGCAGGTCGGCCGGGCCCAGGTGCACGGTCCGCTCCTCGTACGCGGCGTCCGCGACCACGCCGAGCGGCAGCCCGGTGGCCCCGAGCCGCTCCGCCGAGCCGTCGGCCCGCACCACCGCCGTGAGCCCGTGCCCCGCGTCGGCGTACCGCACGGCCCCGGCCGCCGGGTCGAGCGCGGCGTGGAAGGCCGTGGCGAACGCGCCGACCCCCGCGAGGTCGCCGTGCAGCACCGCGCCGGCCTCCCGCAGCGAGTCCGCCACCGCGGGCCCGTGCGCCGAGCCGCGCAGCACGGCCCGCACGGCCGCCGCGATGATGCCGGCCGCGGCGCCCTTGCCCATGACGTCGACCAGGCTCAGCAGCACGCCGCCGCCGGGCGCCGGGGCCCAGTCGTAGAAGTCGCCGCCGACGGCGCGGCTGGGCAGGCACGTCCCGGCGACCCCGTACCCCGGCACGTCGGGCGCGCCGCGCGGCAGCAGCGCGGCCTGCACCTGCGCCGCCCGCTCGAGCTCGGTCTCGATGACGAGCTCCTTCTCGACCCACGACGCGAGGTCGCGCAGCAGCGCCGCGCTCTCGGCGCTGAAGGCGCGCGGCCGGTCGTCGGCGATGCACAGCGTGCCGACCCGGTGCCCGCCCGGGGCGACCAGCGGCTGCCCCGCGTAGAACCGGGTGCCGCCGGGCCGGTCGACGAACCGCGTGCCCGCGAACCGGGGGTCCGCCGCCGCGTCCTCCACCACGAGCATCGCGTCCTGCGTGACGGCCGTCCCGCAGAACGAGTCCGCGCGCGCCACCACCTCCTCGTCGAACCCGCTGCGCGCCTTGTGCACGACGACGTCGCGGTCGACGAGCGACACGATCGCGGTCGGGACGTCGAACAGCTGGCGGGCCAGGCGGACCACCCGGTCGAAGCGCTCCTCGGGCGGCGTGCCGAACGCGCCGAGACGGTGCAGGGCGGCGACCCGGGCCTGCTCGCGGGCGGCGGTTTCGGTGGACATCGACTCGACCGTACGTCAGGGCGCGCGCCCGTGCGCGCGGGTCAGCGCACCCAGGCGCGGGCGATCCGCCAGGTGTTCCGCCCGTCCTCGCGGTCGAGCGACAGGCTGTCGACGGCGCGCTTGACCAGCGCGATCCCCCGTCCGCTCTCCGCCAGGTCGTCCACCGGCGCGGGGTCCAGGTCGACCACCGCCGGGCGGCCGTCGTCCGAGATCTCCGCCTCCAGCCGCGGCGGGTCGCAGCGCAGCAGGACGGACGCGAGCACCGGCCCGGGCCCGTCGGGGACGGCGTGCCGGACCACGTTGGTGGCGAGCTCGATCACCGCCGTCTCGAACCGGATCCGGTCCAGCTCGGGCACCGGGGCGCTGACCGTCCACAGCCGGTCGAGCGCGCCGTGCACCTGGTCGAGCCAGACCGGCTCGGCCGGGCCCTCGACGCGGAGCTCCGCGGCGCCGTCAGCGCGCGGCACCGACCGCCTCCTCGACCGTGGCGTACGGGCGCAGCACCCGGTCCATCGTGGTCAGCTCGAGCACCGTGCGGACCTGGGCGCCGACGCGGGCGATCCGCAGGTCGCCGCCGGCGGCGCGCGCGGCGCGCAGCCCGCCCACCAGGGCGCCCAGGCCCGAGGAGTCCAGGAACGTCGTCCCGCCGAGGTCCACCACGACCAGCGACCGCCCGGCGGCCACCTGCGCGTCGACCGCCGCCTTCAGCTCCCCGGCGGCGGCCATCGTCAGGCGGCCGTGCACCTGCACCACCGCCGCCTGCCCGACCTGCTCGGTCACCAGCTCCATCGCACCCTCCTCCTCAGGCCCTGCGCCGCGCCCGCGCGGGCGCCTGCTCGTCCGCCGCGCCGGGGTACCCGCGGTACCGCAGAGCCTGCACCACCACGCTCAGCACCACCAGGTCGTACCCGACCCACACCAGGTTGACCGCGGTGCCCACCCACCACGACAGGCCCATCGACGCCCGGACGACCCCGACCACCGCCGCCACCACGAGCAGCACCATCGCCGTCAGCTGCGGCCACACGAGCCGCGCCTGCCCCGGCCGCCGCCGCCCGCCGCGCGGGGTCTTCGGGGTGACCGCGAACCCCAGCGGGCGGCCGAACCAGACGTTCGCGGCGGCGGTCCACACGGCCGTGATCCAGACCGGGAACAGCGCCAGCGCGTACTGCTGGCCGCGCCACGTGCGCACCCCGTGCGCGGCGATCACGAACAGCAGCTGGCTGGCCAGGAAGAACGGGATGAACCGCTCGAAGAAGTCGCGGCTCCAGGCGGTCACGGGCAGCACGCCGAAGCACAGGAAGATGATCGGCGCCGCCAGGTAGACCAGCGCGGCGAAGCCCGACAGGTACGACCACATCGTCGCGAGGTACATGAGGCGCTGCCCGACGGCCAGGCCCCGCACCCGCAGCGGGTTCTCGCGCAGCATCACCTGCATGGTGCCCTGGGCCCACCGCAGGCGCTGCGTCATCATCGTGCCCAGGTCCTCGGGCGCGAGGCCGTGCGCCAGCCGCTCGTGGTGGTAGACGGTGCGCCAGCCCAGCGCGTGCAGCCGCATGGCCGTCGCCATGTCCTCGGTGACGGACAGCGTCGCGACGGGCATCACCGCCTGCGCCTCGTCCGAGCGGCCGACGTCGACCGCGCGCACCAGCGCCTGCACCGACTCGATCGCACCGAGCGGGGACCACTCGCGGTCGGCCAGCCGGGCGAGCGCGCGGTCGTCGACCACCACGGCGCCGATCTCGTCGTCCCGCGCGATCGGCAGGGCCGCGATGGCCGCGAGGTCCGCCTGGATGCCCTCGACGTCGTGCGCCACGACGGACGCGGAGATCGCGTCCACGCGGCGCTGGAAGGCGTACGTCACGTCGGACAGCGGCTCCCCCGCGTCCAGGGCGCCCAGCGCCCGGGCGGCCGCCTCCTGCACCTCGTGCAGCACCGCCGCCTGCCCGGCGTCCGGGGCGGCGCGCTGCGCCCGCTCCAGCACCCGCCGCGAGGTCTGCAGCGCCTCCCGCACCGAGCGCTCGGTCTCCCGGACGTAGCCGACCAGCCCGAGCTGCATGAGCGCGTCCCGGCGCAGCACGGCGTTCGAGCCGCAGAAGAACGCGGCGTTCCAGCCGTCCTTGCCCTGCTGGATCGGGCCGTAGAACAGCGGCGCCTGGCTGCCGAGCGGGTCCGCCTCGGTGACGTTCGTGAAGAACTGCGGCGTCTGCACGAGCGCCACGCGGTCGTCCGCGAAGTACCCGAGCGTGCGGTCGAGGATCTCCGGCTCCGGGATCTGGTCCGCGTCCAGCACCAGCAGGAACTCGCCGTCCGTGGCGAACAGGGCGTTGTTCAGGTTGCCGGCCTTGGCGTGCCGGGGCCGGTCGGTCCAGTCCGCGGAGCGCTCGATGTAGCCGACCCCGGCGGCCCGGGCGGCGGCGGCGAGCTCGGGGCGCGACCCGTCGTCGAGCACCCAGGTGCGGTGCGGGTACCGGATGTCCCGCGCCGCCTGCGCGGTCCGCAGCACCAGGTCCACCGGCTCGTCGTACGTGGTGACGAAGACGTCGACCGTGAGCCCCTCGGGCGGCGCGGGCGGGGCCGGCCGGCGCCGCGCGCGCCACATCGTCATGCCGAACAGCGCGACGTCGACGAACGAGTACGTCTCGGCCAGGACGAGGGGCACCGCGATCCACCAGGCGGACCAGTTCACCGAGTCCAGCCAGCGCCAGACGATGTAGTTCAGGCCGAGCACCAGCGTGATCGTGACCACGATCCGCAGCGCGAGCTGCTGCCTCACTGCGTCCCCCCTCCGCGGACCGGCACCGGCGGCGCGCCGCCCGTCCGCGACCCCGCCGTCCCGGCGCGACCCTACCCAGCAGCGCGCTGACGTGCGCGTCGGCACCGGGCCCCGCAGCGCTTCCTCAAGACGGGTCAACGAGCGCCCCGCGCTGCCGATGACGCAGCCGTGACCGGACGCACCCGCCCGTCCCCGCTGCTGCTCGTCGCCGCCGGCAGCGGGACCCTGGTGCACGCCCTCCTCCCGGTCGGGCCCGCGCAGGACGCCGTGTACCTGGTGGTCGCGTACCTCGCGCTGGTCGTGACGGCCCGGGCGACCGCGCGGGCGCCGCGGGACCACCGCGCGGCCTGGCTGCTGCTCACGCTGGGGCTGGGGGCGTGGGTGCTCGGCGACACCCTGTGGACCGTCCTGGAGCACGTGGGCGCCGCCCCGTTCCCCTCCGTCGCGGACGTGGCGTACGTGGCGTCGTACCCGCTGCTCGCGCTGGGGCTCGTCCGGGCGTTCCCCGCGCGCGGCGGCCGGGTCAGCCCCGTGTGGCTGCTCGACGCGTTCATGCTCTCCAGCGGCGGGCTGCTGCTGCTGTGGATCCTCGTGCTCGAGCCGTCGCTGGCCCACGGGGCGGCCGCGCCGTTCGCGACCGCCGTGGGGGCGCTCTACCCGGTCGGGGACGCCGTGCTGCTCGTCGTGCTCGCGCGGTCCTTCGCCGCGGTCGGCCCCTGGTCCCGGGCGCACCAGCTCACGTCGCTGTCGGTGGTGCTGATCCTGCTGGCCGACGTGGCGTACCAGGTCGCGCCCGGCTGGCCGGCGCTCGAGCGCCACGTGGCGGCGGCCGACACCCTGTGGCTCGCCGGCTACGTGCTCCTCGCCGTCGCGGCGACGCACCCCTCGGCCGGCACCGTCGCGTCGCCCCGCCCCACCGGCCAGCTCTCCGGCGGGCACATCGCGTTCCTCACGGCGTCGGTGGCCGTGCTGCCGGGCACCCTGCTGGTCGAGGGCGTCGTGGGCGGGCGGCTGCACCTCGTCGAGGTCTGCGCCGTCGGCACCGTGCTGATCGCGGTGTACATGACCCGGTTCGGCGGGATGGTCCGCGACATGCGCCGCCAGCACGCGCGCCTGGAGCACCTGTCGGTCACGGACCCGCTCACCGGCCTGGCGAACGGCACCGGGCTGGCCGCGCGCGTCGAGGCCGGCCCCGAGGCGGCGCCGCCCGGCACGCGGCCGGCGGTGCTGCTCGTCGCGCTCGACGGCTACCGCGTGGTCATGGAGACCCTCGGCTACGGCGTGGCCGACGACCTGCTGCGCGCCACGGCACGCGTCCTGGCCCAGGAGGCCGCCGGGGGCGCCACCGTGGCGCGCCTCGGCCGGGACGTGTTCGCGCTCGGGGTGGACGTCGCCGGGCCCGACGACGCCGAGGAAGCCGCGCGCCGGCTGCTGCACCGCCTCGCCGCCCCCGTGCCGGTCCGGGGCATGGACCTGCCGACCGGTGCCCTGGTGGGCGTCGCCGTGGGCGTCGAGCGCCCGGTGTCGTCGGTCACCCTCGTCGGCCGGGCGGACGCGGCACTGTCCCTGGCGCGCAACCGGCCCGACCGGCTCGCGCTCGACCGCAGCGGCGGCTGCGACGAGTCCGGGTCGTCCCTGCCCGAGGCGGACCTGCTGCGCGGGCTGCCCGCGGCCGTCGCCGCCGGCGAGCTCGTGGTGCACGTGCAGCCCGTCATCAGCGTCGCGACCGGCCGGGTGGAGGGCGCGGAGGCGCTCGTCCGGTGGCAGCACCCCGAGCACGGCCTGCTCGGCCCGGCCGCGTTCGTGCCCGCCGCCGAGCGCACCGGGCTCATCCGCCCCGTCACGCTGCACGTGCTGGACGTGGCGCTCGGGCACTGCGCCCGCTGGCGGACCGACCGGGCGCCGCGGTTCGTCGTGGCCGTCAACGTCTCCGCCCACGACCTCGACGACGACCGCCTGCCCGGGGACGTCCGGGCCGCCCTCGAGCGGCACGACCTGCCGCCGGAGGCCCTGGCGCTGGAGGTCACCGAGACGATGGCGATGCGGGACGGCGTGCGCGCCGAGCGGACCCTGCGCGCGCTGTCCGACCTCGGGGTGCACCTCGCGATCGACGACTACGGCGTGGGCTACGGCTCGCTCGACTACCTGCGGCGCCTGCCGTTCACCGTGCTGAAGGTGGACCGGGCGTTCGTCGCCCCCGCCGTCGACGACCGGGTGTGCGCGGAGATCCTGCGGTCCACGGTGGACCTGGGGCACGCGCTCGGCATGCAGGTCGTGGCCGAGGGCGTGGAGGACGCCCGGACGCTGGGGCTGCTGCACGAGCTCGGGTGCGACTCCGCGCAGGGCTGGGCGCTCGGGCGGCCGGGCCCGGCGGCCGAGCTCGACGCGCTGCTGACCCCCGGGGTGCCGTCACCCGCGCGTCCGGCCGACTGAGCCCGGCCCGGCTCACTCCGCCGAGCGGAGCTCCAGGCTGATCTGGTCCGCGTCGAGCACCTTCAGCGCCTCCGTCAGCGCGCCCGACGAGGCCGTGCCCAGGTCGCGCACCCGCAGCAGGGCCTCGCGCTGGGCGGCCAGCGTCGCCAGGCGCAGCTCGCGCACCTGCGCGGCCGCCGACGCGCGGTCCTCGGCGTCCGCGTCGTCGTCCATCTCCTCGCCCTGGCGCGCCGCGAACCGCCGCGCGGTGTCCAGCACCGCCGGGTCGTACGGCGTGCCGTCCGCCCGCCGCAGGTCCGGGCTGCCCAGCAGGTCGGCGGCCGCGCGGGCCATCTCGCCCACCAGCCGCTGCACGTCCTCGCGGTCCTCCGCCCCGTCGCGGGACAGGCCCAGCCGGCGGACCACCCAGGCCAGGGTCCCGCCCTGCACCAGCAGGGTGCCCGCCGCGACCCCGAACGCGACCAGGACCAGCAGCGCCCGGTGCGGCGTCTCCCGCGGCAGCGACTGCGCGGCCGCCAGCGTCACGACGCCCCGCATGCCCGCCCACACCAGCACCACGCCCTCGCGCGGCCCCAGGGGCTCGGCCTGCAGGTAGTCGATGTCCGCGATCCGGCGGGTGATCCGGGTGCGCAGGCGCGACGTGCGGTGCTCCACGCTGTCCTCGCGCCCGACCGCGGGCCGGCGCCGCGGGACGCCGCGCAGCCGCCGGCGCCGCGTCCGCGGGTCGTCGACCGCCCCCGCGGGCGGCGCGCCGGGCACGCGCAGCCGCGCCAGCTCCTCCGGCGTCATCGAGCCCAGGGCGTCCACCCGGTCGTTCGCCGCGGTGAGGTAGCCGCGCACGCTCGCGCCCCGCCGCGCCCGGCGGGACAGCGTCCGCAGCAGGAAGGTGACGTACCCGGTGCGCACGACCAGCACCACGAGCGCCGCCAGCGCGGCCGTCCCGAGCGCCACGCCGAGGTGCCCGTGGTCGTCCCGGACCTCCTCGACCAGGCCGTAGAGCTCCAGGCCCATCAGCAGGAACACCCCGCCCTCGAGCAGCAGCTCCAGCGTCCGCCAGTTCGCCGCCTCGGCGATCCGGTCCTGCGGGCGCAGCCGCACGCTGCCCGCCCCGGCCACGAGCCCCGCGGCCACCGTCGACACCAGGCCGGACGCCCCGAGCCGCTCCGCCGGCAGGTACGCGACGAACGGCACGAGGAACGAGATGGCCGTGGTCAGGTGCGGGTCCGACACCCGCGTGCGCAGCCAGAGGCTGACCTTGCCGACCACCGCGCCGATGACCACCGCGACCGCCACCGCGTACGCGAAGTCCGCGACGACGCCCCACAGCGTCACCGACGCCGCGGTCGCCGCGATGGCCGAGCGCAGCAGCACCAGCGCGGACGCGTCGTTCAGCAGGCTCTCGCCCTCCAGCACCGTCACCACGCGGGGGCTGACCCCGGACCTGCGGACGATGGAGGTCGCGACCGCGTCGGTCGGGCTGAGCACCGCACCGAGCGCGATGCCGGTCGCGAGCGAGACGTCCGGGATGAGCCGGCTGAACAGCACGCCGAGCACGACCGACGTCACCACCACGAGCAGCACCGACAGCCCGCTGATCGCCGTGAGGTCCCGGCGGAAGTCCATCGTCGGCAGCGACACCGACGTCGCGTACAGCAGCGGCGGCAGCACGACGCCGAGGATCCACTCCGGCTCGATCTCGACCGCGGGGACCACGGGCAGCAGGCTGATCGCGACGCCCAGCAGCACGAGCAGCAGCGGCGCGGCCACCCCGACCCGCGGGGCGAGCGCCGTGACGGCGATGACGGCGACCGCGCCGATCAGCCCGACGAGCAGCAGGTCCATCAGACCACCGCCGCCGCGCCCGCGCGGTCCTGCACCGCCGCGAGCACGCCGCGGTAGTAGCCGATCTTCTCGGCCAGGTGCTCCTGCTGGCGCTGCAGCAGCGCCACCGTCGCCGCGACCTGCTCGGCGTGCGCCTCCAGCAGCGCGAGCCGCTCCGGCACGCTCGCGTCCGCGCCCGGGCCCGTGTCGAGCGCCAGCGCCGCGTACCGCCGCATGCCCGCGATCGGCATGCCCGTGTCCCGCAGGCAGCGCAGCACCCCGAGCCACTCCAGGTCGGCGTCGTCGTACAGCCGCCGCCCCGCCGCGTCCCGGCGCACGCCGCGGACCAGGCCGATCTTCTCGTAGTACCGCAGCGTGTCCAGGCTGAACCCGGAGCGCCGCGCGGCGTCGGCCGGGGCGTAGGTCGTCATCGCCCCAGTGTGCCCGGCGGCCACCCCCTTGCGCTGGAGCGCGCTCCAGCCGCCACGCTGGCCGCATGACGACGACGACACCCCCCGCAACGGCCGCGGCGCCCCTCCTGGCACTCGGCGCCATGCTGTTCGGCACCCGCCACGACGACGCCGAGTCCTTCGACCTGCTGGACGCGTACGTCGAGGGCGGCGGCGTCTGGATCGACACCGCCGACTGCTACGCGTTCTGGGCGGACGACTCGGGGCACGGCGGCCAGAGCGAGCAGGTGCTCGGCCGCTGGCTCGCCGCCCGCCCCGGCATGCGCCGGCGCGTGCGCCTCGCGACGAAGGTGGGCTGCGAGCCGCTGTGGCCGGGGTCGTTCCCCGAGCGGTCCACCGGCCTCGGCGCCGACGTGGTGCGCCGGGTCGCCCGGCAGAGCCAGGAGCGCCTGGGCACCGACCACCTCGACCTGTTCTGGGTGCACCGCGACGACCGCGACACCCCGCTGCCGGAGATCGTGGACGCGTTCGGCGGCCTCGTCGCCGACGGGACCGTCGGCGCCTGGGGCTGCTCGAACACCGCGCTGTGGCGGTTCGAGCAGGCCACCGCGCTGGCCCGGTCCGCCGGGCTCGCCGCACCCGGCGCGTTCCAGCTGCGGTACTCCTACGTCCAGCCGCGGCCCCTCGTCCGGGACCGCCTGCACGACCACCGCTTCGGCTGGCTCACCGACGACCACCTCGACCACGCGGAGCGCACCGGGACCGCGCTGTGGGCCTACAGCCCCCTGCTCAGCGGCGCCTACGACCGGCCCGACCGGCCGCTGCCGGAGGCGTACGACCACCCCGGCACCGACCGCCGGCTCGCCGTGCTCGGCCAGGTGGCCGCGGAGCTCGGGGTGAGCCGCAGCGAGGTCGTGCTGGCGTGGCTCACCGGGGGCACCCCGCAGGTCACGCCGATCGTCGGCGTGAGCAGCCCCGAGCAGCTCGCGGCGGCCCTGCGCGGGACCCGCCTCACCCTGCCGCCCGAGCTCCGGCACCGCCTCGACGCGGCCTGGTGACCGCCGCCCCCCGGGCTCGGGGCGGGGAACGCGGCGTGTCGATCCGGTAATGAGAATGAGTATCGCTTGTGTTAGCGTGCCGCCATGAACCGATCGACCCCGCCGCGCGCCCTCGGCGCCCTCGGCCTCGGCCTGTCCCTCACCCTGCTCGCGGCCTGCGCCGGCACCGGCCCCGACGCCGCGCCCGCCGCGCCCGCCACCGGCGCCACCGACGCGACCACCCCCGCCGCCACCGAGGTGGCCACCGCCCGGCCGCGCCTCGTGCTGACCTACGACGGCGGCGTGCAGGTGCTCGACGCCGACACGCTCGACGTCGTCGCGGACCTGCCGCTCGACGGGTTCGCCCGCGTGAACGCCGCCGGCGACAACCGGCACGTGCTGGTCTCGACGACCGGCGGGTTCCGGGTGCTCGACGCCGGCACGTGGTCCGAGCCGCACGGCGACCACGCGCACGCCTACACGAGCGACCCCGTGCTCACCGACGTCACCTGGCCCGCCGAGAAGCCCGGCCACGTCGTCCCGCACGAGGGGCGCACCGCGCTGTTCGACGACGGGACGGGCGCGGTGACCGTCCTCGGCTCGGACGAGGTCGCCGACCCCGACGCGGAGGTCCGCGCGCTCACCACCCCGTCGGCGCACCACGGCGTCGCCGTCGAGCTGACCGACGGCACCCTCGTCGTCTCCGAGGGCACCGCGGACGCGCGCACGGGCATCCGCGTGCTGGACGCCGACGGCACCGAGGTCGCCGCGTCGGACCAGTGCCCCGGCGTGCACGGCGAGGCCGTCGCCGCCGACGAGGCCGTGGTGATCGGCTGCGAGGACGGCGCCGTCGTCGTCACCGGCGGGACCGTCCGCAAGGTCACCGCGCCCGACGCGTACGGCCGCATCGGGAACCAGGCCGGCAGCGAGGCGTCCCCGGTCGTGCTGGGCGACTACAAGTCCGACCCGGACGCCGAGCTCGAGCGCCCCACCCGCGTCTCCCTGATCGACACCCGGGACGCGTCCCTGCGGCTGGTGGACCTGCCGGCGTCGTACACGTTCCGGTCCCTGGCCCGCGGCGAGGACGGCGAGGCCCTCGTCCTCGGCACCGACGGCGCGCTGCACGTCATCGACCCGGAGTCCGTCACCCTCGTCCGCTCGATCCCGGTGCTCGGGGCCTGGGAGGAGCCCGAGGAGTGGCAGGCGCCCCGGCCGGCGCTCACCGTGCTGGACGGCACCGCCTACGTGACCGACCCGGCGTCCGGCGCCGTGCACGCGGTGGACGTCGTCACCGGCGAGGTGTGGCGGAGCGCCACGCTCGACGTCACGCCGAACGAGCTCACCGGGGTGTCCGGCGCGGTCGACGCGCACGCCCACGGCGAGCACCAGCACGGCGAGCACGGCGAGCACGAGCACACCGACTGACCCGTCCCGTCCTCGCCCCCCCTCCCCCCCCCCCCCCCCCGCCGGGCCCCAGT
>JAEWGQ010000209.1 GCA_023388235.1 Actinomycetes bacterium
TGTTGTGCGTGGTCGCGCCGCCGAGCTCCTCGAAGCCGACGTCCTCCCCGGTGACCGCGCGGATCACGTCGGGGCCGGTGATGAACATGTTCGACGTGCCGTCGGCCATGACGATGAAGTCGGTCAGCGCGGGGGAGTACACCGCGCCGCCGGCGGACGGCCCGAGGATCAGGCTGATCTGGGGGATCACGCCGGAGGCGGCGACGTTGCGGCGGAAGATCTCCGCGAACTGGGTCAGGCCGGCGACGCCCTCCTGGATGCGCGCGCCGCCGCCGTCGCTGATGCCCACCAGCGGCATCCCGGTGCGCAGCGCGAGGTCCATGACCTTGGTGATCTTCTGGCCGTGCACCTCGCCGAGGCTGCCGCCGAAGACCGTGAAGTCCTGGGAGTAGACCGCCACGGGCCGGCCGTCGACGGTGCCGTGGCCGACGACGACGCCGTCGCCCGGGACGCGGCGGCGGTCGAGCCCGAAGTTCGTCGAGCGGTGCCGCACGAACGCGTCGATCTCGGTGAACGAGCCCGGGTCGAGCAGCGCCTCGACGCGCTCGCGGGCGGTGCGCTTGCCGCGCGCGTGCTGCTTCTCGGCGGCGGCCTGCTCCGGCTCCGTGACGGCGCGGCGGTAGCGGTCGGCCAGGTCGGCCACCTTGGCGGCGGTGCCGGTGGGGGCGTCCGCGCCCGGCGGTGCGGGCGTCGCAGGGGAGTCAGTCACCCGAGGAAGGCTAGTGGCCGCCCCGCCGGCCGGGGGGTGCGGACGCGCACGGACTCCGGCGCGTCGGGTCGTGCGGATGCCACAACCGCCAGGATGGGCGGGTGGACTCCGGACGGGCCCCGCTGCGGGCGGACGAGGTGCGCGCCGCGCTGCTGGCCCCGGCCGGGCCGCTGCGGCGCTGCGAGGTGCTCGCGGTGGCGGGCTCGACGAGCACGGAGGCGCTGGCCCGGCTGGCGCGGGACCCGGGCTGGGCGGACGGCGGCCTGCTCGTCGCCGAGCACCAGGCGGCGGGCCGCGGCCGCGGGGGCCGCACGTGGACGACCCCGCCCGGGGCGGCGCTGCCGCTGTCCCTGGTGCTGCGCCCGGGCGTGCCGCGCCCGGCGTGGGGGTGGCTGCCGCTGCTCGCGGGGCTCGGCGTGGTGCGGGCGGTGGCGGACGCCACGGGGCTGCCCGCGGCCCTCAAGTGGCCGAACGACGTGCTGCTGCCCGACCCCGCCGGCCGGGGGCTGCCGGGCTGGGGGACGGACCGCAAGGCGGTCGGCATCCTGGCCGAGGTCGCGCCGGCGGGCGACGCCGTCGTGCTGGGCATCGGGGTGAACGTGGACCAGGCGCCCGCCGAGCTCCCGGTGCCGAGCGCCACGTCCCTGCGGGCGGCGGGCGCCGCGGTCGACCGGACGGACCTGCTGGTGGGCGTGGTGCGCGCGGTGGCCGGGACGCTCGACCGCTGGCGTGCGCACGGCGGGGACGTCGCGGCGGCGGGCCTGGACGCCGAGGTCGCGGGCGTCTGCCGGACGCTCGGCACCGTGGTCGGCGCCACGCTGCCGGACGGCGCGCGGGTGCAGGGCACGGCGGTGCGGATCGACCCCGACGGGGCCCTCGTGCTGCGCGGGCCGGACGGTGCGGAGCGCCGGCTGCTGGCGGGTGACGTACGTCACGTGCGCCCCGCGGTGAACTAGGGTCGCGGGTGTGACGGACGGGACCCAGGACGAGGCGCGCGACGGCGGCGGCGACCGCGACGACCTCGCCGGCACCCCCGGGGCGCGGCTCGACGCGGCGCTCCTGGGCGGCCCCCGCACGCTGTCGCTGCGCGACCTCGCGGACCGCGCCGGCGTCGACCTGGAGCTGGTGCGCCTGTACTGGCGCACGCTCGGCCTGCCGCACCCGGACGCCGACGACGTGGCGTTCACCTGCCGGGACGCCGAGGCGCTGGAGAGCGCCGCCGCGCTGCTGCGGGACGAGCAGGTGGGCGGGCGCACGATGATCTCGCTGACCCGGGCGCTCGGGCACACGTCGGACCGCCTGGCGCTGTGGCAGGTGGAGGCCCTCGTGGAGGACCGCGCCACCCGTGGCGGGCTCGACGACCCGGCGGCGCGGCGCGCCGTGCTGGAGGAGCTGCCCGAGCTGGCGCCGGTGCTGGAGGCGCAGCTGCTGCACTCCTACCGCCGGCACCTCGCGGCGATCGCGGCCCGGTACGCCGTGGAGTTCGCGGCGGGGCAGGACCCGGCCGGCGACCCGGCGGCGCTGCCGCTGGCCCGGGCGGTCGGGTTCGCGGACATGGTGTCGTTCACGCGCCGGACGGCGGGCCTGGGGTCCACGGACCTGTCGGACTTCGTGCAGCGGTTCGAGACGATCGCCCGCGACGTCGTCACGCAGGGCGGCGGGCGGGTCGTCAAGACGATCGGCGACGCCGTGCTGTTCGTGGCGGACGACGTCCGGACCGGCGCGCGGGTCGCGCTGGAGCTCGCCCGGGTGCTCGGCGGCGACCTGGACGTCGAGCGGGAGAAGGGCGCCGGCGGGCTGGCGGAGGGCGCGCGCGGCGTGACCCCGGTGCGCGTCGGCGTGGTGTGGGGGCGGGTGCTGTCCCGGTTCGGGGACGTGTTCGGCCCGTCGGTGAACGTGGCGGCCCGGCTGACGGACATCGCCGACCCGAGCACCGTGCTGACCGACCCGTCGACGGCGCGGCTGCTGGTGGACACCCCGGGCCTGGTGCTCGAGCCGCTGCCGGAGCGCGAGCTCGAGGGGATCGGGACGCTCGCGCCGGTCCGGCTGCGCACCGCCTGAGCGCCGCCGGGCCCCCGGGTGCGGCGGCGTCCGCGCGGGTCGAATCGATTCGCCACCCCGGCGGGGGAGTGGGACGATAGGGCCACATGAGCACTGGCGACCCCGTTCCGTCCACGCCCGCGCCCGCGCCGGGCGAGGGGCCCGCCGTCGCACCGGTCGCCGCCCGCCCGGACCCGGTGTTCCGGCCGAACGCCAAGTACGTGCTGCTGCTCGGGGTCATGACGGCCCTGCCGGCGGTGACCACCGACATCTACCTGCCGTCGCTGCCCGACGTCGCGCAGGACCTGCGCACCAGCGCCGCGGCCGCCCAGCTCACGATGACGTCGATGCTCATCGGCGGCGCCGTCGGGCAGCTCGTCATCGGGCCGCTGTCCGACCGGTTCGGCCGCCGGCGCCCCGTCCTGGTGGGCGTCGCGCTGCACGTGGTGACCTCGCTGCTGTGCGCCGTCGCCCCGGCCATCGTGCCGCTGATCGCGCTGCGCACGATGCAGGGCTTCTTCAACGCGTCCGCCTCCGTCGTCGCGATGGCGGTGATCCGGGACCGGTTCGTCGGCCCGGACGCCTCGCGCCTGCTGTCCCGGCTGATGCTCGTCATCGGCGTGGCCCCGCTGTTCGCGCCGAGCGTCGGCGGGCTGATCGCCGGGGAGTTCGGCTGGCGCGGCGTGTTCGTCGCGCTCGCCCTCTACGGGGCGGCGCTGTGGGTCGTCGTGCTGCGCCGGCTGCCCGAGACGCTGCCGCCCGCGCGGCGGATCGCGTCCACGGGCGGCGCGTGGCGGGGGTACGGGGTGCTGGTGCGGGACCGGCACTTCGTGGCCCTCGCGGTGCTGCCCGGGCTCGGGCAGGCGGTGCTGATGAGCTACGTCGTGGGGTCGCCGTTCGTGCTGCGGGAGGGCTTCGGCCTGACGGCGGGGCAGTTCGCGCTGGTGTTCGCCGTCAACGGCGTGGGCCTGGTCGGCGGGGCGCAGGTGAACGCCGCGCTGGTCCGGCGGTACGCGCCCATCCAGATCGTCCGGGCCGTGCTGCCGGTGTCGTTCCTGCTGACCCTGGCGCTGCTGGCGCTCGCGGTCACGGGGGCCGGCGGGCTGCCCGCGCTGCTCGTGTCGCTGTTCCTCATCATGTCGCTGGTGAACTTCACGCCCCCGAACGCCTCGGCCATCGCGCTGTCCCGGCACGGGGAGCGCGCGGGGACGGCCGCCGCGTTCATCGGCTCGCTCCAGGCCGGGGTCGCGGGCGTCGTCAGCCCGCTGGTCGGCGTGCTGGGGGAGGACACGGTGGCGATGGCGACCGTGATGGCCGGCGCGGCCGGCGCGGCGCTGCTGGTGCTGGCCGTGGCGACGCCGGCGTACCGCCGCGGCGGGTGGACCGCGGCGCACTGACCGCCCGCGTCAGGCCGCGAGCCGGGCGAGCCGCGCCGTCGCCTCGGCGAGCACGGCCGGCTGCTTGACGAACGTGAACCGCACGGCGGTGCGCAGCGCGCGGTCCGCGGCCGACCCGTCGCGCGTGAACGCCCCGACGGGCACCCCCACGACGCCGGCGAGGCCGGGCAGCGCGCGGCACAGGCCGGCGGCGTCCCGCAGGCCGGTGCCGGCGAGCGGGCCGGACAGCAGCGGGCCGGCGTCGGCCACCACGAAGTACGTGCCCTGCGGCCGGACCACGCTGAAGCCCGCGGCGGTCAGCCCCTCGGACAGCAGGTCGCGGCGGTCGGCGAGCGAGGCCGCGAGGTCGCGCACCCAGGTGGCGTCCGGCCCGTCGGTGGTCTCCAGCGCGAGCGCCCGGGCCACCGCGGGCTGGAACGGGGCGCCCGACACGTACGTGAGGAACTGCTTCACCGCGCGCACCGCGTCCACCAGCGGCGCGGGCCCGGTCACCCAGCCGATCTTCCAGCCGGTGAACGAGAAGGTCTTCCCGGCGGACGACACGGTCAGGGTCCGGTCCGCGGCACCGGGCAGCGTCGCGAAGGGCACGTGCGCGACGCCGTCGAAGGTGAGGTGCTCGTACACCTCGTCCGTCACGACCAGGCAGTCGTGCCGCTCGGCGACCTCCGCCACGACGGCCAGCTCGTCGCGGGTCAGCACCGCGCCCGTCGGGTTGTGCGGGGTATTCAGCAGGATCATGCGCGTCCGGTCGGTGACCGCGGCCCGCAGGGCGGCGGCGTCGAGCCGGAAGCCGTCCGGGGTCGCCGCCAGCGGCGCCGTCGTGTGCCGGGCGCCGGCGAGCGCGATCACGGCCGCGTACGCGTCGTAGAACGGCTCCAGCGTCAGCACCTCGTCGCCCGGCTCGGTGAGCGCCAGCACCGCGGCGGCGAGGGCCTCCGTCGCCCCGGTGGTCACCAGCACCTCGGTGTCCGGGTCCGGGTCCAGCCCGTAGTGCCGCCGCTGGTGGTCGGCGACCGCCCGGCGCAGCTCCGGGATGCCCGGCCCCGGCGGGTACTGGTTCGCGCCCGCGGCGATGGCGTCGGCCGCGGCGCGCTTGACGGACGCCGGCCCGTCCACGTCGGGGAACCCCTGGCCGAGGTTGATCGCGCCGGTCCGCGCGGCGAGCGCGGACATCTCCGCGAAGATCGTCGGCCGGGGCACGCCGTCCGCGCCGAGCAGGCCGGCGGAGCGCGCGGCGTCGCGCCAGCGCCCGGCGGGGGAGGTCGGGGTGCTCATGGGGCGGTCCTGTCGTCGGGGACGCCAGGAGGGTAGCCCGGGTCAGAGCAGGCCGGAGGCCGCGGCGAGCCCGCCGAGGACCACGAGCAGCAGCGAGGCCCACGCGCACACGACGAACAGCGGCACGTGGTGCCGGGTCCGGGTGCGGGGCTGGTGCGCGCTCATACCCGGGACATCGGCAGCACGGCGGCCGACTCAAGCCTTCGCCGCTGGGCCACCCGGGTGACGTCCGGCGCCCGCGCCGTCCGGCGGTTCGCCCGCCGGGGCGACGGCTCGCGTCAGCCCTGCTCGGCCTGCCGCACCTGCTCCCCGAGCTCCTGGACGCGCTGCGCGAGCCGGTCCAGCGCGTCGGCCGTGGTCGCGTCGACCTGCCCGGCGGCGTCGTCCAGGGCGGTGCGGGCGGAGTCGAGCGCCGAGCGCGCGGACGCCAGCCGGTCCTGCGCGGCGGCCGACCCCTGCTCCTGCGCGTCCGTGAGCGCCGTGGTGGCGTCCTCGATGGCGGTCCCCGCGCTGTCGAGGGCGTCCTGCGCGCCGGCCGGCACGGTGGCGTCCATGTCGGACAGCCGTGCGGTCGCCTCGTCCAGGGACGCGCGGGCGGAGTCCACCCGCTCGCGCGCGGAGTCGGCCAGCGCCGACAGCCGGTCGGCCGCGTCGGTGGCCGAGGAGCGGGCGGAGTCCACGGCGGAGCGGGCCTGCGACGCGGCGTCCTGGGCCTGCGCGCACGCCCCGAGCAGCCCGGCGGCGGCCAGGGCGAGCGGGACGGCGACCGCGAGGCGCGCGGTGCGGGACAGCGGGGGTCGGCGGGTGGTCATGCGGGGAGCCTCCTCGTCGGGGGCGTCCAGTGTGCCAGGGCGGGCTGGGAGCAGCCCGGGCGGGAACGGGAGCGCCCCGCCCGCGGACGATCGCGGGCGGGGCGCTCGGCGAGCAGCCTGACCAGGGGTCAGGAGGAGGCGACCGTGGCGCTCTCCTCGGCCGGGGCCCCCGCCCCGGCGGGCGCGTCAGCCGCACCCTGCTGCTCGCGGCGGCCACGCACCTCGGCGACGGAGGTGCCGTAGTAGGCCGCAGTCATGATGTCCTTCATGTCCGCCCGCATCGGCATGCGGGGGTTGGCCGGCGCGCACTGGTCCTCGTACGCGCCCATCGCGACCTCGTCGAGCCGGGACAGGAAGTCCTGCTCGTCGACGCCCTGCGCCTGGAAGGACGACGGGATGCCGACCTTCGCGCGCAGCGCCTCGATCGCCAGGGCGTAGGACTCGACGCCCTGCTCCGGGGTCTCGGCCGGCAGACCCAGCATCTGGGCGATCTGCTGGAACCGCTCCGGGGCCACGTAGTGCTCGTACTTCGGCCAGCTGGTGAGCTTGGTCGGGATCTGGCCGTTGTACCGGATGACGTGCGGCAGCAGCGTGGCGTTCGTCCGGCCGTGGACCAGGTGGAACGTCGAGCCGATGACGTGCGCCATCGCGTGCACGATCCCCAGGAACGCGTTGCCGAACGCCATGCCGGCGATGGTGCCCGCGTTGTGCATCTTCTCGCGGGCGTCCTTGGTGGCCGGGTCGGCCGGGTCGCCGTTCACCGACTGCGCCAGGTTGTCGAAGATCAGGCGGATCGCCTGCAGCGCCATGCCGTCGGTGAAGTCGTTGGCGTACACCGCGACGAACGCCTCGGTGGCGTGGGTCAGGGCGTCGAAGCCGGAGTCGGCGGCGAGCGAGCGCGGCATCTTCGAGGTGAGGACCGGGTCGATGATCGCGACCGTCGGGGTCAGCGCGTAGTCCGCCAGCGGGTACTTCTTGCCCGCGTCGGGGTCCGAGATGACCGCGAAGGGGGTGACCTCCGCGCCGGTGCCCGAGGTGGTGGGGATGCAGACCAGCTTGGCCAGCTCGCCCAGCGTCGGGAACTTGAACGCGCGCTTGCGGACGTCGAAGAACTTCTGCTTGAGGTCGGAGAAGACGATCTCCGGGTGCTCGTACAGCAGCCACATGACCTTCGCGGCGTCCATCGGCGAGCCGCCGCCGAGCGCGATGATCGTGTCGGGGCGGAAGTGGCGCATCTGCGCCGCGCCGGCCTGGACGGTCTTGACGCTGGGCTCGGGCTCGACCTGGTCGATGATCTGGACCGACACGTTGTTGCCGCGGCGGTGCAGGACGTCCAGGACGCGGTCCACGAAGCCGAGGGTGGTCATCGTGGCGTCGGTGACGATGGTGACGCGCTCGACGTCGGCCATGTCGGTCAGGTAGCGGATGGCGTTCGGCTCGAAGTACGTCTTGGCCGGGACCTTGAACCACTGCAAGTTGTTGTTCCTCCGGCCCACGCGCTTGATGTTCACGAGGTTGATCGCCGACACGTTGTTCGACACCGAGTTGTGGCCGTAGGAGCCGCAGCCGAGGGTGAGCGACGGGATGAAGGCGTTGTAGATGTCGCCGATGCCGCCGAGCGACGACGGGGCGTTCGCGATCACGCGGATCGCCTTGACGCGGTTGCCGTAGACCTCGGTCAGCGCCTCGTCCTGCGTGTGGATCGCGGCGGAGTGGCCGAGGCCGTCGAACTCGACCATCTGCTCGGCGAGCTGGATGCCCTGCTCGGTCGAGGTGGCGCGCAGCACGGCGAGCACGGGGCAGAGCTTCTCGCGGGTCAGCGGCTCGCTCGGGCCGACCGAGCCGACCTCGGCCAGGATGATCGAGGTCTCGGCGGGGACGGTGAAGCCGGCCTGCTCGGCGATCCACTGCGGGGACTTGCCGACGACGGTCGGGTTCAGCTTGGCGTCGCCGCAGTTCTTGCCCTTGGCCTCGACGCCGAAGATGAACTTCTCGAGGAGCGCCTTCTCCTTCTTGGACGCGCGGTACGCGTGCAGGACGGCGAACTCGGCCAGCGCGGCGTCGTAGATCTCGTCGTCCAGGATGACGGCCTGCTCGGAGGCGCAGATCATGCCGTTGTCGAACGACTTGGACAGCACCACGTCGTTGACGGCCCGCTTGAGCTTGGCGGTCTTCTCGATGTACGCGGGGACGTTGCCCGCGCCGACGCCGAGGGCCGGCTTGCCGCAGGAGTACGCGGCCCGGACCATCGCGTTGCCGCCGGTGGCGAGGATCGTCGAGACGCCGGGGTGGTTCATGAGCAGCCCGGTGGCCTCCATCGAGGGGGTCTCGACCCACTGGATGCAGTGCTCGGGGGCGCCGGCGGCGATCGCGGCGTCGCGCACCACGCGGGCGGCGGCGACGGACGACTTCTGCGCGTTCGGGTGGAACGCGAAGATGATCGGGTTGCGGGTCTTCAGCGCGATGAGCGACTTGAAGATCGCGGTCGAGGTCGGGTTGGTGACCGGGGTCATCGCGCAGATGACGCCGACCGGCTCCGCGATCTCGGTGATGCCGTTGATCTCGTCGCGGCTGATGACGCCGACCGTCTTGAGCGCCGCCATCGAGTTGGTGACGTGCTCGCAGGCGAAGATGTTCTTGACGGCCTTGTCCTCGAAGACGCCGCGGCCGGTCTCCTCGACCGCGAGCTCGGCGAGCTGGCCGTGCTGGTCGAGGGCGGCGACCGCCGCCTTCTTGACCAGGCGGTCGACGTCCTCCTGGGTGAAGCGGGCGTACTCCGCCAGCGCCTTGGTGGCTCCGGCGACCAGCTGGTCGATGGCAGCCGCGGTGTCGGTGCTCGTCGTGATGCTCACGGGGCAACTCCCGAGGGTGGTCCGATGAAGGGGGGTGAGAGGGCTTCGTCGGCCTCACGTGGAGCACGCTATCGAGAAACTTTTCACAAAGTCTGGGACCGGAGTCCCGGGGACGTAGGTCCGCAGGACGGACGTCCTAGGGTCGCAGCGCCGTGACCTGCGGTTTCGTCATCGGGGGAGTCCGCAGGACGCGCGAGGACGGGGTTGCCGGGCGCGCGCACGGGACGTCCGGCCGGGGGCGCGCACCCGCCGGCCGGACCTCCCGCGCCTCAGTCGCGCGCCGGGGGCGGCGGCGTCAGGACCGTCGGGTGGTCCGGGACGCTCGCCGTCATGAGGGTGCCGTCGGCGCGGCGCGTGCCCTCGATGTCGCGCACCGTGGGGGTGCCGATGAGCCGCGGCGCGGGGGCCAGGGGGACGACGACCGGCTCGCCCGCGACGACAGTGACGGGCTCGCCGCGCACGACGAGCTCCGCGGCCTCGCCGTCCTCGACCGTGAGGCGCAGCTCGGTGTGCCGGACGTCGACGCGCACGCGCGTCCCGCGCAGGGTGAGCCGGAACGTCAGCCCGTCCCACACCTCCGGCAGGCGCGGGTCGAGGGACACGACGCCCTCGTGGTCCCGCAGGCCGCCGAACCCGCAGGCCAGCGCGCTCCACACCCCGCCGGCCGACGCGACGTGCACGCCGTCGGCGGTGTTGTGGTGCAGGTCCGCCAGGTCGACGTACAGCGCGGCGGTGAAGTACCGCAGGGCGAGCTCCTGGTAGCCCACCTCCGAGGCGACGATCGACTGCACGACGGCCGACAGGGTGGAGTCCCCGGTGGTCAGCGGGTCGTAGTAGTCGAAGTCCGCGAGCTTCTCCTCCGCGGTGAACTGGTCGCCCTGCAGGAACAGGGCCAGCACCACGTCCGCCTGCTTGAGCACCTGGAACCGGTAGATCACCAGCGGGTGGTAGTACAGCAGCAGGGGGCGCTTCGCCGGGTCGGTGTTGGCCAGGTCCCACAGCTCCTTCTCCAGGAACTGCGCGTCCTGCGGGTGGATGCCGAGCCGCTCGTCGAACGGGATGTGCATCCGCTCGGCGGCGTGCGCCCACTCGTCCAGCTCGTCCTGCGTCAGGTGCAGCCGGCCGACCATCGCGGCGTGCGCGGCCGGGTCGCGGCGCGCGAGCCGCTCGACGGCCTGCACGGCGCCGCGCAGGTTCGCCCGCGCCATGACGTTCGTGAACAGGTTGTCGTTCACGACGGTCGTGTACTCGTCCGGGCCGGTGACGCCGTGGATGTGGAACTGCGCGTCGCCGTTGGTGCCGCGCCAGAACCCGAGGTCCGCCCACATGCGGGCCGTCTCGACCAGGATGTCGATCGCCTCGCGGGCCAGGAAGCCCTCGTCGCCGGTGGCGGCGACGTACTGCCGCACGGCGTGCGCGATGTCGGCGTCGATGTGGTACTGCGCGGTGCCCGCGGCGTAGTACGCGGAGGCCTCCTCGCCGTTGATCGTGCGCCACGGGAACAGCGCGCCGTGCTGGTTCAGCTCGGCGGCGCGCCGGCGGGCGGCGTCGAGCATCGTGTACCGGAACCGCAGCGCGTTGCGCGCCACCCGCGGCGACGTGTACGTCAGGAACGGCAGGACGTAGATCTCGGTGTCCCAGAAGTAGTGCCCGCTGTACCCCGACCCCGTCAGGCCCTTGGCGGCGATGCCGTTCGCCTCCGCGCGGGCCGTGGCCTGCGCGATCTGGAACAGGTTCCACCGCACGGCCTGCTGCAGGTCCGGCTGCCCGGGCAGCTCGACGTCGCTGCGCGCCCAGAAGTCGTCCAGCCACGCCCGCTGGTCGGCGATCTGCTGCTCCGCGCCCGTGCGCGCCACCCGGTCCAGCGTGCGGCGGCAGCGGTCCGCGAGCTCGCGCGCCGGCACGCCGCGGGACGTGTGGTAGGTGACGACCTTGGTGATCCGGACGGTCTGCCCCTGCCGGGCGTCGATCCGGTAGACGTGCTTGGCGAGGTCCTCCTCGACCAGCGAGAGCTCCTCGTAGTCGTTCTCGGTGTCGATGGTGTGGTCGGCCGCCACGGCCAGGGTCATCCCGGACGCCGCGGCGCGGTAGGACAGCACGTACCGGCCGTCGCCCGCCCAGTGCGTGCTCGGCTGCAGCACCCGCTCCGTGAGGGTCTCCGACTTGCGCGGGTCGAAGCCCTCGCCCATCGCGGCGGCCCGGACGTGGTACTCGTCCTGCCCGTCCTGGCGGTTGAGGATCTGGCTGCTGATGACGACCGGCGCGTCGGCGTCGAGCATCGTGAGCTCGTAGGTGAGCACCGCGAGGTGCCGCTCGGCGAACGACACCATGCGCCGCGTGCGGACGTGCACCCGCTTGCCCGACGGGGTCTGCCAGACCAGGGAGCGGTGCAGCACGCCGTCGCGGAAGTCGAGGCTGCGCTCGTACTCGTGCAGGTCGGCGACGGTCAGCAGCAGCGGCTCGTCGTCGACGTACAGCCGCATGATCTTCGCGTCGGGGACGTTGACGATCGTCTGGCCGACGCGGGCGAAGCCGTACGCCTCCTCCGCGTGCCGGATCGGCCAGGTCTCGTGGAACCCGTTGATGAACGTGCCGTGGCTGTGGCTGTCCCGGCCCTCCTCGGCGTTGCCGCGCATGCCGAGGTAGCCGTTGCCGACGGCGAACAGCGTCTCGGTCCGGCCGAGGTCCGCGGCGTCGTACCGGGTCTCGCGCAGGCGCCAGGCGTCGGCCGGGAACCGGTTGCGGTCCAGGGGGTCGGGGGTGAACAGGGAGGTGTGGTTCACGGCTGGGTGCCCTCGGCGTCGTCGGACGTGGTGACGAGCTCCGCGAGGTCGTCCACCACCAGGTCAGCCCCCTGCTGCAGCAGCACCGCGGCGCCCGCGCCCCGGTCCACGCCGACGACGAGCCCGAAGTCCCCGGCCCGGCCGGAGGCGACGCCGGACTCGGCGTCCTCGACGACGGCCGCGCGGGCCGCGGGCACGCCGAGCTGCTCGGCGGCGTGCCGGTAGGTCGCCGGGTCCGGCTTGCCGGCGAGCCCGCGCGCGGCGGCCACCAGGCCGTCCACGACGAGCGGGAACCGGTCGGTCAGGCCCGCCGCCGCGAGCACCGGGACCGCGTTCCGGCTGCTGGAGACGACCGCGACCGCGCGGCCGTCGGCGATCAGCGCGTCCACCAGCCGCACCGAGCCCGGGTAGGGCGTGACGCCCTCGGTCTCGAGCACCTGCGTGAACACGGCGTTCTTCCGGTTGCCGAGCCCGCACACGGTCGGGGTGGCGGGGTCGTCGGCCGGGTCGCCCCACGGCAGCTCGATGCCGCGCGACGCCAGCAGCGAGCGGACGCCCTCGTACCGCGGCTTGCCGTCGATGTGCGCGAAGTAGTCGGCGTCGGTGTAGGGCGCCGCGCCGCGCTCGTCCAGCAGCGGCGTGAACAGCCGGGCCCACGCGTGCATGTGCACGACGGCGGTCGGCGTCAGGACGCCGTCGAGGTCGAACAGGACGGCGTCCAGTCCGTCGAGGACCGCCGCGGGGCGGTCGAGGGCGGGTGCCACGGGTGCTCCAGGGGATCAGGGGGTCGGTGCTGCGGTCAGGTCGGGCCGGTCGGGGTGGTGCCGGGCGGCGGGCGCGAGGGTGGACGCCCGGACGACGAGCTCCGGCGCCACGAACCCGGCGGGTGCCGGCGGGTGCCCCGGCCCGGTGCCGAGCCGGGCCAGCACCTGCTCGACGAGGGTCTGCGCCACCAGTGTCGTCGGTTGCCGCACGCTCGTCAGCCCGGGACGCGCGAGCGTCGCCAGGTCGGAGTCGTCGAACCCCGTCACCGCGACGTCCCGGCCGGGGGTCGCGCCCGCGTCGGTGACGGCGTCCAGCGCGCCGAGCGCCAGCACGTCCGAGGCGCAGACCAGCGCGGTCGGGGCGTCCGCCGCGGCGGCGAGCGCGGCGGCGACCACCGTCGTGG
>JAEWGQ010000213.1 GCA_023388235.1 Actinomycetes bacterium
GTGCCGGCGTCGGGCTGCGGGCCGCGGGGCGGGGCGCTGTCGGTCACGCGTTCACAATGCCACCTCGGGCCGCGATCCGGGAAACGGAACCGGCCCGCGGACGGCGGCCACCGGGTACGCCCACCGCCGCCCCCCCCCGGGGGGCCCCCCCCGCCGCTCGTTCCGGGGGTGCCCGCGCACGGCGCGGGTGGTGGGCAGGTGGCAGCACGACGTGGGAGAGTGACCCGGTGACGGACCAGGACGAGGCACGGGCCAGCCACGAGCACCGCGCAGGCGCCGCCCCGGCCGGCCGCCGGCGCGGCCCGGTCGCGTCGTTCGCGCGCGAGACCGCGATCATCCTGGTGAGCGCGATCGTGCTGTCCTGGCTGGTCAAGACGTTCCTGGCGCAGGCGTTCTTCATCCCCAGCGCGTCGATGCACGACACCCTGGTCGAGGGGGACCGGGTGCTCGTGAACAAGCTCGCGCCGGGTCCGTTCGACCTGCACCGCGGGGACGTCGTCGTGTTCGCCGACCCCGGCGGCTGGCTCGGCGACCAGGAGGTCCCGGAGACCAACGCCCTGCAGGACGCGCTCATCACCATCGGCCTCATGCCGCAGCAGTCCGAGGACCACCTGATCAAGCGCGTCATCGGCCTGCCGGGGGACCGCGTCACGTCCGCGGGCGACGGCAGCCGGCTGACCGTCAACGGCGTCCCCGTCGACGAGTCCGCGTACCTCGCGCCCGGGGCCAGCCCCAGCGAGATCCAGTTCGACGTCACCGTGCCCCCCGACTCGCTGTGGGTCATGGGCGACAACCGGCAGCACTCCGCGGACTCGCGCTGGCACCTCGGCGACCCGGGGGGCGGCGCCGTGCCCGTGTCCGACGTCGTGGGGACCGCGTTCGTCACGCTCTGGCCGGTGGACCGGCTCGGCCTGCTGCGGAACCCGGGCGACGTGTTCGCCGACGTCCCGGACCCGTCGTGACCCGCGCCGCGCCCGCCCGCGCCCTGCCGTCCCGGACCGTCGCCCCCACGCTGCGGTTCGAGCGGCAGATCCTGCGCGACGGGGTCTCCGCCCTGGCCTGCGCCGACGAGGTCGGCCGCGGCAGCCTCAGCGGGCCGGTGACCGTCGGCGTGGTCGTGGTCACCGCGGACACGCGCCCGGCGCCCCAGGGGGTGCGGGACAGCAAGCTGCTGACGCCCGACGCGCGCACCCGGCTCGCCCCGCTCATCCGGCGGTGGGCGGCGTGCTGGTCCGTGGGGCACGCCGAACCCGGCGAGATCGACCGGTACGGCATCATCGCGGCCCTGCGCCTCGCCGCGCACCGCGCCCTGGACGGCCTGAGCACCCCGCCCGGGGCGCTGCTGCTCGACGGCAACCACGACTACGTGTCCGCGCCGGCCCAGGACACGCTGCTCGGGCCGCCGCCGGTGCTGGACGTCGTGCCCCCGGTGCGCACGCTGGTCAAGGCCGACCTGCGCTGCGCCGCCGTGGCCGCCGCCAGCATCCTCGCGAAGACCGAGCGGGACGCGATCATGACGCGGCTGCACGACGAGCACCCCGAGTACGGGTGGGCCGAGAACAAGGGCTACTCCGCGCCCGACCACCTCGACGCCCTGCGCCGGCTCGGCCCCACGCCGCACCACCGCACGTCGTGGCGGCTGCCCGGGGTGCAGCGCGCCGGCCAGGACGTGCCGGGCGCCCCGGAGAGCCTGCTCGCGGAGCCCGCGCCGCTGCTCGACATCGCGGGCTGACGCCCCGCGTGCTGCCACGCCGCCCGGATGGGGGATGATGGGCCCGTGAGCGCCGAGGACCTGGAGAACTACGAGACCGAGATGGAGCTCGCGCTGTACCGCGAGTACCGGGACGCGGTCGGGCTGTTCTCGTACGTGGTGGAGACCGAGCGCCGGTTCTACCTGGCGAACCACGTGGACCTGCAGGTGCGCTCCGCCGCCGGCGAGGTCTACTTCGAGGTGACGCTCGCCGACGCCTGGGTGTGGGACGTGTACCGGTCCGCCCGGTTCGTGAAGTCCGTGCGCGTCGTGACGTTCAAGGACGTCAACGTCGAGGAGCTGGTCAAGGCCGACCTCGACCTCGGCAGCGGGAGCGGCTTCACCCGCTGAGGCCGTCCACCGGCCCGGGCCGGTCGGTGACCGCCGGGGGTCGCGGTGGTGCGCGGCGGGACCGCGTGGGCAGCGGCGCGGGTGCGCGGCGTCGAGTCCTCCACCGCGGGCGGGTGCGGCCGTGGTCCCCAGGTGCGGCCGGGGCGGGTCGCCCGGCGGCGGGCCTGCGCGGGACCGTCGGGTCCGGAGGTGACGCGGATGCGCACGAACAAGGAGACCGGCAGGCTCGGCGAGGACATCGCGGTGGCCTGCCTGCAGCGGCAGGGCTTCCGGGTCCTCGACCGCAACTGGTACGGCGCGGCCGGTGAGCTCGACGTCGTCGCCTACGAACCGGGCCGGGACGCCGTCGTCGGGATCGAGGTGAAGACGCGGCGCGGCGACGGCTACGGCACGCCGGCGGAGGCGGTCACGGCGCGCAAGGTCCGGCGCATGCGCGCGCTGCTCGCCCAGTGGCTCGCCGAGCACCCGGTGCACGCCGAGGAGGTGCGGCTCGACGTGCTCGCCGTCGAGCTGCGGCCCGGCGAGCCGCCGCGCATCGAGCACGTCGAGGGCGTCTGCTGATGTCGCTCGGGCGCACGCAGGCGGTCGGGCTCGTCGGCCTGACCGGGCACCTGGTCGAGGTCGAGGCGCACCTCGCGTCCGCGCTCCCGGCGTTC
>JAEWGQ010000297.1 GCA_023388235.1 Actinomycetes bacterium
GCGCGGGGGCGGCACCGGCGGCGGGGGCCGCGGCGGCCGGGGCGCGGGGCGGCAGGGCCCGGCGCGGCACGAACGCCTTGATCTTCGGGATCAGCTCGGAGGCGACGCGGTCGAGCGACTCCTGGACGCTGCCGACGTTGGCCGGCTTGGTCACGTAGTCGGTCGCACCCGCGACGAGCGCGTCCAGGGTGGCGGCCGCGCCCCGCTCGGTGAGCGTCGAGAACATGATGATCGGCATGGTGTGCCGGTTGCGGCGCAGGGCCCGCACGGCCTCGATGCCGTTCATCTCCGGCATCTCGATGTCCATCGTCACCAGGTCCGGCGCGAGCTGGTCCACCTTCGCGAGCGCGATCTTGCCGTTCGAGGCGAAGCCGACCACCTCGATGTCGGGGTCGCGCGAGAGCGAGTCCGTCACCAGCCGGCGCACGACGACCGAGTCGTCGACCACCAGCACACGGATCCTGGTCACGGGTTCTCCCTCACACGCGGACCGGCCGCACCGGCCGGGTTCGTGGTTCTGATCGGTCGGTGCGGCCGGTTCCTGAGCGGCCCTGAGGTGCCGCGGGCGGCGTCAGTAGGTGAAACGTCCCACCCGCTCGTGCAGGTCCGCCGACAGGGTCGCCAGGTCCGCGACCTGCGACGACACCTCGTCCAGCACCGCCGCGGAGCGTGCCGCGGCGCCCGCGACCCCCGTGATGTTGCCGGCGATCTCACCCGACCCCGCGGCGGCCTCGGCCACGGACCGGGACATCTCGTTGGTCGTGGCGGTCTGCTCCTCGACCGCCGAGGCGATCGTGAGCTGGTAGTCGTTGATGCTCGCGATGATCTGCGAGATCTGCCCGATGGCGACCACGGCGGCGCCGGTGTCGTTCTGGATGGCCTCGACCCGGCGCGCGATGTCCTCGGTCGCCTTCGCGGTCTCCTGCGCGAGCTCCTTGACCTCGCCCGCGACCACCGCGAAGCCCTTGCCGGCCTCCCCGGCGCGCGCGGCCTCGATCGTCGCGTTCAGCGCCAGCAGGTTCGTCTGCTCCGCGATCGACGTGATGACCTTCACGACGTTCCCGATCTCCTGCGACGAGACGCCCAGACGGGCGACCTGGTCGTTGGTCGTGGCGGCGACGTCGGTGGCCTGGCCCGCGACCTTGGCGGCCTGGGCGGCGTTCTGGGCGATCTCTCGGATGGAGGCGCCCATCTGCTCGGCGCCGGCGGCCACGGCCTGGACGTTGCGGGACACCTCCTCCGCGGCGGCCGCGACGACGCCAGCCTGCGCGGAGGTCTCCTGCGAGCCGGCGACGACCGTGCCGTTGGACGCGGAGAGCGTGGCGGCGGTCGACTCCACGGACCCGGCGGCGGTGACGACGCCCGCCAGCGTCGTGCGCAGCGACTCCTGCGCCTCGGCGAGCGCCTCGGCCATCCGCCCGGTCTCGTCCCGCCACGGCACCTCGGCCGGCACGGTGAGGTCGCCGTCCGCCATGGCCTCGAGCGAGCCCTGCACGCTGCGGACCGCGCGGGTGATCCGGCGGATCACCAGCACCGCGAGCACGCCCGACGCGGCGGCGCCGACCACGAACGCCACGGCGAGCGCCAGGATCGTGCGGTCCACCTCGGCGCGGCTCGCCGCCAGGATCTCGTCCACCTGCGCGTCCACCTGGCCCTGCGCCAGCGCGAGCGCCCGCCCGGCCCAGTCCGGGTCGGCGGCGGCGTCCGCGGCGAGCGCGGTGCGCAGGCCGGCGAGGTCGCCCGCCTGCACCAGCGGCACCAGCGTGGCGTCCCGGTACGCGGTCCAGGCGTCCCAGCGGGCGACGAAGTCCTCCCACTGCCGGGTGCCGGACTGCGGGTAGTCCCCGATCTTCTCGATCTGCGCGGCGACGTCCCGGTCGGTCCACGCGGACGACTGCAGCAGCTGCTCCCGCACGGAGTCGTCCGTGGCCTCGGCGGCCCGGTGCACCAGCAGGTGGCTGCGGGTCTGCGCGGTGCGCAGCTCGCTCATCGCGGACTGCAGGTCGCCGGTCAGGCCCGACATCTCCTCCAGGTGCTGCCCGGCGCGGAACAGCGCCACGGCGCCCGCGCCGCCGACGAGGGCGAACGTGGTGCCCAGCACCAGCAGCGACACGGCGATCTTCAGCGCGACGGGGCGGTCCCAGAACCAGGACGCCCGGCGGCGCGCGGGCGTGCGGTCGGCGGTGGCCATCAGCCCAGCTCCTCGGCGGTGTAGTAGCCGCCGGCCACGAGGACCTGGCGGTAGTTCTGCGCGGTGACGACCTGCGGGGTCAGCAGGTAGGACGGCACGACCTTCACGCCGTTGTCGTAGGACGACGTGTCGTTGGTCTCCGGCTCGGCGCCGTCGAGCAGCGCCTTCACCATCGCGACCGTGACCTCGGCGAGCTGCCGGGTGTCCTTGTAGACCGTGGCGTACTGCTCGCCCGCGGCGATCGACTGCGCGGAGGCGAGCTCGGCGTCCTGGCCGGTGACGACCGGCAGCGGCTGGTCGGTGCCGTAGCCGATCGACTTCACGGCGTCGAGCACGGCGATCGAGATGCCGTCGTACGGCGAGAGCACGCCGTCGAGCCGCTGGTCCGCGTAGCGCGGCAGCAGCGTCTGCATGCGCGCGGTCGCGTTCTCCGGGTCCCACTTGTCGGTCGCGACCGTGGTGAAGTCGGTCTCGCCCGAGGGGACGGTGAGCACGCCCGCGTCGAGGTACGGCTGGAGCACCTGCATCGCCCCGTCGAAGAACACCGTCGCGTTGTTGTCGTCCGTCGACCCGGCGAACAGCTCGATCCGGTACGGCCCGGTGTCGCCGGTCGGCTCCCCCGCGGCGTCCAGCACGCCGAGGCCCTGCAGCAGGGTGGTCGCCTGCTGCACCCCGACCCGGGCGTTGTCGAACGTCGCGTAGTAGGCGACGTCGCCCGACTCGCGGATCAGGCGGTCGTAGGCGATCACGGGGATGTCCTGCGCGGCGGCGTCCGCGAGGACGTCCTTCAGCGCGACGCCGTCGATCGACCCGATCACCAGGGCGTCCGCGCCGGCCGCGACCATGTCCTCGAGCTGCGCGACCTGGGTGGGCACGTCGTTCTCGGCGTACTCCAGGTCGACGTCGTAGCCGAGCGCCGTGAGCTGGTCCTGCACGTTCTCGCCGTCGGCGATCCACCGCTCGGAGGTCGTGGTGGGCATCGCCACCCCGACCAGCGGGCGGTCGGCGTCACCGGTGACCGCCTCGCGCGCCGCGCCGACCGACCCGCACCCGGTGAGCGCCCCTGCCGCGACCACCGCGAGCCCTGCGGCCCACGCGGCGTGCCGCTGCGCACCGTGTCTCATCTCGACTCCCTCGTCCCTCGCGGCAGGACGCTGCCCGTCGCCGCCGTGCCCCCTGGATCGGCCGGGATCACGCGGATGTGAGCGCTCTCCGGGACGTTCGACCCGACCGGCCCAGTGCGATCCCGGGACCCGGGACCCCGGGGCCCGCGCGACCCCCCGGACGACGCGCGCCGCCCGCCCCCGGCAGGTGCGGGGACGGGCGGGCGGGTGGTGCGCGGCCCGTGGGGGCCGGGCCCGCGTCAGTAGCGGAAGCCGCTGATCCGGGCGCGGAGGTCCTCCGACATCCGGGCGAGCTCGGCGATGGCGCCGCCCATCTGGTTGAGGGTCTGGCTGGACTCCGCCGCGGCCGACGCGACGCCCGTGATGTTCGTGGCGATCTCGCCGGAGCCCGTGGCGGCCTCGGCCACCGAGCGGGACATCTCGTTGGTCGTGGCGGTCTGCTCCTCCACGGCCGAGGCGATCGTCAGCTGGTAGTCGTTGATGCTCGCGATGATCTGCGAGATCTCCCCGATGGCGGCGACGGCGCCCGTGGTGTCGTCCTGGATGGCCTCGACCCGGCGCGCGATGTCCTCGGTCGCCTTCGCCGTCTCCTGCGCGAGCTCCTTGACCTCCCCGGCCACGACCGCGAACCCCTTGCCGGCCTCACCGGCGCGGGCCGCCTCGATCGTCGCGTTCAGCGCCAGCAGGTTCGTCTGCTCCGCGATGGACGTGATGACCTTCACCACGTTGCCGATCTCCTGCGACGACGCTCCGAGCCGCGCGACCTGGTCGTTCGTCGTCGCCGCCGCGTCCGTCGCCCGGCCCGCGACCTTCGCGGCCTGCGAGGCGTTCTGCGCGATCTCCCGGATGCTCGCACCCATCTCCTCCGCACCCGCGGCCACCGTCTGCACGTTGCGCGACACCTGCTCGGCCGCCGCCGCGACCACGCCCGCCTGGCCCGAGGTCTCCTGCGACCCGGCGAGCACCGCGCCGCTGGCCGCGGACATCTGCTCGCTGGCCGCCGCGATCGTCGTGGAGGCCTCCGCGACGGTCGACAGCGTCCCGGTCAGCGAGTCCTGCGCCGTCGCCAGCGCCCGGGCCATCCGGCCCAGCTCGTCGTCCGAGCGCACGTCGGGGCGCAGCGTCAGGTCGCCGCGGGCCAGGGCGTCGAGCGAGCGGCCCACCACGGCGACGGTGCCGACGATCTGGCGGGTCACCAGCCACGCGAGGACGAGCGCCAGCGCGATGCCGGCGGCCAGGGCGACCAGCAGGAGCGTCGTCGTGCTGCGCACGAGGGCCGCGCCGGTGCGCTGCTCCGCGGCGGCCTCGTCGGCCTTGGCCTCCGACTCGGCCGAGATCGCGTCGAGCGCCGCGTCGGCGTTCGGGTAGACGACGTCCTCGTAC
>JAEWGQ010000306.1 GCA_023388235.1 Actinomycetes bacterium
GCTGGTGGGCGCCGAGGGCGGCGGGGACGTGATCGGCGGCGGGACCGCGCGGCAGCTGCGGGCCGCGGCGCTGCACCCGCTCGTGCGCCAGCGCCTCGTGGGCGTCGTCTCGCGGGACCGGCCCGCCGACCTCGCGCGGCTGCGGGACCTGCTCGCCGACGGCAGCCTGACGCCAGCCGTCGACCGGGTGCTCCCGCTCGCGCAGGCCGCGGCGGCGATCGACCACGTGGCGTCCGGCGCGGCGCGCGGGAAGGTGCTGCTCGCGGTCAGCTGACCAGCAGCAGGTCGGTCGGCCGCGGGGTGAACGCCCGCCCGAGCAGGATGCACCCCGCGCCGACCGCGCCGACCTCCGGGCCGAACGCCGACGACGCCACCGTCAGCGGGTGCCCGCCCGGAACGGGGTGCGCGGCCACCTCGTCCGCGAGCGCCTGCGCGGCGTACGGCGCCACGCGGTCCCACAGCGGGCCGCCGACCAGGATGGCCGGGACGTCCAGCAGGTCCGTCAGCACGCACGCCGCCATCCCCACGCGGCGGCCCGCGAGGCGCAGGACGTCCCGCGCCCCGGCGTGGCCCGCGCCGGCCGCCGCGCACAGCGCCGTCACCGCGTCGTCGACCGCCCGCGGGTCGGTCCCGTCGCCCCAGTCCGGCAGCGTGACGCCCGCCGCGCGGCCCTGCTCCGCGAGCGCCTCGGCCCGCAGCACCGCGCCCAGGCAGCCCCGCCGGCCGCACCAGCACCGGGCCCCCGTCGGGTCCGCCACCAGGTGCCCGGACTCCCCGGCGTTGCCGGACACCCCCCGGACCACCTCGTCGTGCAGCACCGTGGACACCGCGACGCCCGTGCCCAGGTAGACGAACACGAAGTCCGACGCCCGCTCGCCCGGGTGCCACAGGTGGGCGCACGCGGCGGCGATCACGTCCTTGTCCAGCACGGCGCGCAGGCCGGTCCGCTCCGCGACGGCGTCCCGCAGCGGCACGTCGTGCCACCCCGGCAGGTGCGGCGGGTCCAGCACCACCCCGGCGCCGACGTCGATCGGGCCGGGTGCGGCGATCCCCACGCCGAGCACGCGGTCGCGGTCGACGCCCGCCCCGGCGAGCAGCCCCTCGATCTCCGCGACCAGCCCGTCCAGCACGGCGTCCGGGTCCTCCGGGACCGGGGTGGGGACCTGCGCCCGGGCGCGCACGGCGCCCGACAGGTCCAGCAGCACGAACGTCATCGTCGCCGGGTCCAGGTGCACCCCGACCGCGAACCGGCTGCCCGGGTCCAGCCGCAGCAGCGTGCCCGGGCGGCCCGGGCCGCTGCGCGCGGCCTCCCCCTCCTCGACCACCAGGCCGAGGTCGAGCAGCCGCCGCGCGACGTTCGTCAGGGTCTGCGGGGACAGCCCCGTGCGCCGGGCGACCTCGGCGCGCGCGAGGCCGCGCCCGGCGCGCCGGATCACGTCCAGGACGACGGTCTGGTTGAAGTCGCCCATCCGCGGCAGGTTGGTCCCGCGACGCATCACGCCTCCGATCCGCGGCCGGCGACCCGGAGCAGCGGTGCCGCCGGTCGGCTCGGACGATCATGGCAGACGCCCCGGGCCGTCCGCGCAGGTCGCGGCCGGGCCCCGCCGCCCTCAGTGGGCGAAGTGCCGGGTGCCCGTGAGGTACAGCGTCACGCCGGCCTCCCGCGCCGCCGCGACGACCTCCTCGTCCCGCACCGACCCGCCGGGCTGCACGACCGCCCGGACGCCGGCGTCGAGCAGCACCTGCAGGCCGTCCGCGAACGGGAAGAACGCGTCCGAGGCGGCGACCGCCCCGCGCGCCCGCTCGGTGCCGCCGGCGTTCGCCCGCTCGACCGCCAGGCGGCAGGAGTCCACCCGGTTGACCTGGCCCATGCCCACGCCGACCGACGCCCCGCCGTCGGCGAGCAGGATCGCGTTCGACTTCACCGCGCGCACCGCCCGCCACGCGAACGCCAGGTCCGCCAGCGTCGCCGCGTCCGCCGCGTCCCCGGCCGCGAGCGTCCACGTCGCCGGGTCGTCCCCGGGGGCGTCGACCCGGTCGACCTCCTGCAGCAGCACGCCGCCGCTGACCGGGCGCATCTCGACGCCGCCCGCCGGGGCGCCGTCCACCACGAGCAGCCGGATGTTCTTCTTGCGCGTCAGCACCTCGAGCGCCTCGGGCTCGTAGCCCGGCGCGACGACGACCTCGGTGAACACCTCGGCGATCTGCTCGGCCGCGGCGCGGGTGACGGTGCCGTTCGCGGCGATCACCCCGCCGAACGCGGACACCGGGTCGCAGGCGTGCGCCTTGGCGTGCGCGTCGGCGACGTCGGCGCCGACCGCGATGCCGCACGGGTTGGCGTGCTTGATGATCGCGACGGCCGGGCCCTCGTGGTCGTGCGCGGCGCGCCAGGCGGCGTCCGCGTCCACGTAGTTGTTGTACGACATCGCCTTGCCGTGCAGCTGCGTGGCCTGGGCGAGGCCGGCCGGCCCGTGCCCGGAGGTGTACACGGCGGCGCGCTGGTGCGGGTTCTCGCCGTAGCGCAGCACGGCCGAGCGCTCCCAGGTCGCCCCGACCCACGCCGGGAACCCGGTCGCGACCCCGTCGACCTCGTCCGTCGTCGTCGCGACGTTCCCCATCCAGGACGCGACGGCGACGTCGTAGGTCGCGGTGTGCACGAACGCCTCCGCCGCGAGCCGGGTGCGCTGGGCGAGCGTGAAGCCGCCCGCCCGCACCGCGTCCACCACGTCGCCGTACGACGCCGGGTCCACGACGACGGCCACGCTCGGGTGGTTCTTCGCGGCCGCGCGGACCATCGACGGCCCGCCGATGTCGATCTGCTCGACGCACTCGTCGGGCGTCGCGCCCGACGCGACGGTCTGCGTGAACGGGTACAGGTTGACCACGACCAGCTCGAACGGCGCGACGCCCAGCTCGTCGAGCTGCGCCAGGTGCTCCGGGCGCCGGGTGTCGGCGAGGATGCCCGCGTGCACCCGCGGGTGCAGCGTCTTCACGCGCCCGTCGAGGCACTCCGGGAACCCGGTCAGGTCCTCGACGCGCGTCACCGGCACCCCCGCGGCGGCGACGGTCGCGGCGGTCGAGCCGGTCGACACCAGCTCGACGCCCGCGGCGTGCAGCGCCGTCGCGAGCTCGACCAGCCCGGACTTGTCGTAGACGGACAGCAGCGCGCGGCGCACCGGGCGGCGGGTGGCGTCCGCGGCGGGGTCGGCGACGGTCGGCAGCGGCGTGGGCTCGGCGTGGGACATGGCGGTCCTCCGGGGTCGTGACGGCACCGTGAGCACGGTGGACGGACCCGGGCACCCAGGCGGACGGTGCGACGGCGGACTGCTGCGGCCGCTCCCCGGTGGTCAGTTCCACCTCGCGCCAGTCACGGCCGGGAACGAGCCTACCCGAGCCCGACGACCACCCGGCGGCCCTCGACCCGCATGCCGCCGGCGACGATCCGCGCGACCTGCTCGACCAGCAGCCGCCGCTCGGCGACCTTGATCCGCTCGTGCAGGGCGGCCTCGTCGTCCGCGTCCAGCACCGGCACGGCGACCTGCGCGACCACCGGGCCCGTGTCCACGCCGGCGTCCACCACGTGCAGCGTGCAGCCCGTGACCTTCGCGCCGTACGCCAGCGCGTCCCGGACCGCGTGGGCGCCCGGGAACGACGGGAGCAGCGCCGGGTGGGTGTTGACGACCCGGCCTCCCCAGCGCTCGAGCACCGGGGCGCCGAGGATGCGCATGAACCCCGCGGACACCACCAGGTCGGGCCGGAACACCCCGACGGCCTCGGCGAGCGCGGCGTCCCACGCGGCGCGGTCGGCGAAGTCCCCCGGCGCCACGACGGCGGTGGGGACCCCCGCGTCCCGCGCGACGGCGAGCCCGCCGGCCTCCGGGCGGTCCGCCACCACGCCGACGACGCGGGCCGGGTACCCGGGCTCGTCGTGCGCCGCGAGCAGGGCGGCGAGGTTCGACCCGGCGCCCGAGACCAGGACGACGAGGCGCCCCGCGGCGCGCGTGTCGGGGCGGGGCGGCTGCGCGGCGGTCATGGGGCGACACCCTAGCGGGGCGATGCGGGAGGATGTCCCGGTGAGCAACCCGTACGCCCCGCCGCCCGCGGACGGCCCGGAGGGGTCGCCGCAGCGGACCGTGCCGCCGCGGCCGGCGCCGCCCGCACCGTCCGAGCGGCCGCCGCTGGGG
>JAEWGQ010000311.1 GCA_023388235.1 Actinomycetes bacterium
TCGGGTCGTCGGGCTCCGGGTCCTCGTCCGGGGTGCTGGACGGCTCGGGGGCCGGGCCGAGCAGCGAGGCGACGTCGACCGTGTCGAGGTTCGTCTGCAGCTTGACGTACAGGGCGCTCGCGCCCGAGACGCCGACCATCACCAGCGCGACCGTGACGAGCGCGATGCCGCGCAGCACGCGGTGCCGTCCGTGGCTCCGGGCGTGGCGGACGGCACGGGCGCGCGCGGGGGCGGCGTGGCGGTTGGTCACCGGACGAGGATAGGAGGTCGCGGAGGGCCGGCCGGCGGAACCCCGGGGCGGGGGCCGTGGAGGATTCGTGGAGACATCACCGCTGGTCGCGCGGCCTACGGCCGTCGGGCGGACGTCCCCGCGCGGTACGGGCCCAGGGGCGGCCGGGGTGCGACCAGCAGCCGCTCGACCTCGCGCCGCGGGATCCGGGCTGCCCGGCCGATGGCCCGGCGCGAGCGCAGCAGGGAGGGCACCAGCCGGAGGAACGACGCCTGGGCGCGCAGCCGGGTCCCGACGAGCGGCCACGGCTGCCTACGGCGCAGCAGCACCGAGGCGGTCGTCACGACGTGGGCAGCGAGCACCCGGGCGGCGAGCAGCGCCGACGCGTCCTTCAGCACCGTGGCCATCCGGTTGCGCACGTCGTGGAACCGGGCGAGCTCGCTGCCCTCGCCCGCCGACGCCGAGTGCAGGTGGTGGACGACCGCCCCGGGGCAGTGCTGCACGCGGTAGCCGCCGAGCCGCAGCCGCCACGACAGGTCCGTGTCCTCGTAGTACATGAAGTAGCGCTCGTCGAACAGGCCGACGTCCCGCAGGGCCGACATACGCAGCAGGACGGCGGCGCCGCTGAAGCCGAAGACCTCCTGCGGCGGGTGGTGCGCGCTCGCGTCGGCCAGCCAGCCCCGGTCGCTGCCGAACCCGTCGGTCCGGACCTCGTTGCCGGTCGAGTTCACCAGCCGCACGGTCCCCGCCGGGTCCGGGACCCAGGTGCCGTCCGGGCCGTGCACCAGGTCCGGCCGGCCGGCGTCCTGCGGTCCGGCGGCGCGGAACGTCCCGGCGAGCAGGACCGTCGCGGCGAGTGCGGCGACGTCCCGACCTGCCGCGTCCATCGCCTCCACGAGACGGCGCACGGCATCGGGCTCCGCCGTCGCGTCGTTGTTCACGAGCAGGGCGTACCGGCTGCGCACGTCTCGCAGGGCCAGGTTGTTCCCGCCCGCGAAGCCGAGGTTGCGCGGCGACCGCACGAGCGCGACCTGGGGGTGGGCCTGCTCGACGAGCCCGGGCGTGCCGTCGGTCGACGCGTTGTCCACCACGACGACGTGCATCCGCACCGGTCCGAGCTGCTGTCGCGCGAGGCTGTCCAGGCACGCCCGCACGAGGTTGTGCGCCTGGTAGGTGACCGTCACCACCGTGACGTCGGGGACTATGGAGTCGTCCGTCACCGCTGTGCCGCCCGCCGGTAGACGGACAGGGTGCGCCGGGCGCACTCCCGCCACGTGAACCGGGCGGTCCACGCGCGGCGGGCCGCCCGCGCCGCGTCGTCGTCCGGTGCGTCCAGGGTCCGGGCCAGGCCGTCGGCGAGGGCGTCGACGTCGAGCGGATCGGCGAGCTGCGCGTGGCCGCCGGCCACCTCCCGGAGCGCGGGGATGTCCGCGGCGAGCACGGGCCGCCCGGCGGCGAGCGCCTCGAGGACCGGGAGCCCGAAGCCCTCGTCCACGGAGGGCAGGATCAGCGCGCGGGCGCCCGCGACGAGGGCCCGCAGGTCGTCGTCGGCGAGCCAGCCGGTCGGCTGGACACCGGGGCGCGACGTCAGCGTGGTGTCGCGGCCCGCCGGACCCGCGAGCACGAGGTCCGGTGTGCCCGGACGGGAGGCACGCAGGGCGGCGTGCGCCTCGAGCAGCCGCGGGAGGTTCTTGCGCGGGTCGAGCGACCCGACGAAGACGACGTAGTCCCGGGGCACCGGGGGGGCCGCGGCGGAGAGCGGCGGCGCCGGCGCCGACCACGCCGGGTCGACGCCGAGCGGCGTGGCCGTCACGCGCGACTCGTCCAGCTCGTACCGCTCGCGGACGGCCGCGGCGACGGTCTCGCTCGGCGTGACGACGTGGGCCCCGCGGTCGAGCGCCCGCGGCACTAGCTCCTGGTACGCGAGCGAGTCGGCGGAGACGGTGCCCGGATGGTCCACGTACGTGAGGTCGTGCACGGTGACGACCTCCGCCGCCCGCCGCGTCGGCGGTGAGACGAAGTTGGTGCCGTGGAAGACGTCGGTCCGCCCGACCAGCAGCTCGACCGGGGGCCAGGAGTCGCGCGTCCAGCCGGCGCGCAGGAGGCGCGCCGGGACCCGCGGGCCGGTCTGCCGCACCCCCGGGGGCAGGTCGGCGACACGACCGCCCCGGGCCGACCACGTGGAGACGTCGACCCGGTCGTGCGAACCGGCCACCTCCGTGGCCATCGCGGTGAGCAGCTCGGCGACGTAGCGTCCGACGCCGGTCCGGGTCCCGAGCAATGGCGTGGCGTCGAGCGTGAACCTCACCGCGGCATGCTCTCACGGACACGGACACGGACACGGACACGGACACGGACACGAACCCGGACGCCGGGTGCTCCGGTCAGCACGTCGCCGTGACGTCGGCGGGCGTGAACGCCTCGCGGCCCGCCTTCTTGGTCTGCGCGGGTGTCGGTGCCTCGGTCTCGGGGGCGGCGGGCGGTGCGGTGGTCGCCGTGCCGGCGTCGGTGCCGGGGTCCGTGACCGGCACCTCGGGGGTGACGATCGGCTGGTCGGCGGCCATGTTCGCCCACAGGACGTCGGCCTCCGCGGTCCACTCGACGCGGTTCTTGTCGGACTTCGCGGCGCCCCAGGGGACGGTCATGAGGGTGATGTCGTCCAGGCGCACGGAGCGGGCGCTCCACGCGAGGCCGGTGAGCGACTGCAGGTCGAGGGCGCTGTCGATGGTCAGGGAGCTGGTGGCGGCTCCGAGGAACTGCAGGAGCGTCGGGGCGCTGGTCATGACCTCGCGGGAGAACACCTGGTTGACGATCGCGGCGATCAGGCGCTGCTGGTTCCCGATGCGGGCGATGTCCGAGCCGTCGCCGACGTTGCCGTGCCGGGCGCGGGCGAACATGAAGGCGTCCTCGCCTGACAGGACCTGCTGGCCGGCGGACAGCGTGAGGCCGGTGTACGGGTCGTGCAGGTCCTTCGGGATGCAGATGTCCACGCCGCCGATCGCGTCGACCATCGACTGGAAGCCGCCGAAGTCCACGACGA
>JAEWGQ010000347.1 GCA_023388235.1 Actinomycetes bacterium
GTCTGGGCCATGAGCGGGGTGTGCAGCGAGTGGCTGACGTTGGAGATGACGTAGTACCCGACGAACACCGCGAGCACGAACACGGTGAAGTGCCCGAGGAACGCGGCCGGGGAGAACGTGATCGCCAGCGCGAGCAGCACGGCGCCGAGCGCGAGGCCGACCATCTGCCGCCGGCCCGCGCGGGCGGCGGCCTCGCGGGCGAGCCGCGCCTTCTCGGCGGGGTCGACGACGGCCGCGGGCGCCGGCTCGGCGGCGGGCGCCGCCGAGACCTGCACGGGCGGCGGCGGCCACATCACCTCCCCGGCCCGGGTCACGGTCATGCCGCGCTGCACCACGTCGTCGAGGTCGAGGACGAGCGCGCCGTCCTTGCCGGGGGTGAGCAGCTTGAGCAGGTTGACGACGTTCGTGCCGAAGAGCTGCGACGTGTGCCGCGCCATCCGGCTGGTGAGGTCGGTGTAGCCGAGGATCGTCACGCCGTTGTCGGTGACGACCTTCCGGCCGGGCACCGTCAGCTCGCAGTTGCCGCCGCCGGACGCGGCGAGGTCCACGATGACGCTGCCGGGGCGCATCGCGGCGACCATCGCGGCGCTGATCGTGCGGGGCGCGGTGCCGCGCACGAGGGCCGTGGTGATGACGATGTCGGCCTTCGCCGTCTCGGCCGCGTACATCTGCGCGGTGAGGCGCTCCTGCTCCTCGGTCAGCGCGCTGGCGTACCCGTCGGCGCTGACCTCCTGCTGCGCGGCCTCCGCCTGGACGAACGCCGCGCCCATGGACTCGATCTGCTCGCCGACCTCGGGCCGCACGTCGTACGCCCGGACCTGCGCGCCCAGGCTGCCCGCGGCGCCGATGGCCGCGAGGCCCGCGACGCCGGCGCCGATGACGAACACGGTGGCGGGCGGGGTCTTGCCGGCGGCCGTCACCTGGCCGGTGAACATGCCGCCGAACTCCTCGGCCGCCTCGATGACGGCGCGGTACCCGGCGACGTTGGACATGGTGCTGAGCACGTCGAGCGCCTGCGCGCGGGAGATGCGCGGCACGGCGTCGAGCGCCAGCGCGGACACCCCCCGGGCCGCGAGCGCCGCGACCAGCTCGGGGTGCGCGGCCGGGGCCATCATCGAGACCAGGGTGGCGCCGGGGGTGAGCGCCGCGATCTCGGCCTCGTCCGGGGCGTTCACCGCGGTCACGACGTCGCTGGCCCACACCTCGGCCGCGTCGGCGAGCGCCGCGCCGGCCTCGGCGTAGGCCGCGTCCGGGAAGCTCGCCGCGGCACCCGCGCCACGCTCGACGACCACCTCGTACCCCAGCTTCGCGAGCTGGGCGACGGTGGCCGGCGTCGCGGCGACCAGGCGCTCGCCGGGCCGGCTCTCCTTCGGGACGCCGATCCTCATCGACCCCTCCTCATCGGTTCGTGCGCGCCCGGGGGCGCGGGTGGGGCCGCGGGCGGACCGCAGCCGCGACCATCCTGCCCAGCGGGCACCCCGCCGGGACCGGACCTTTGGCCCGGCAAGCACTTTCCCGCTGGCGGCGGTCTCAGCTGCCGGACGCGGGGCCCGGCGCGGGGCCCGCCTCGGCCGCCCGCAGCCGGGCCTCCCAGCCGCCGGCCGCCCGCCGGAGCTCCCCCTCGGCGTCCAGCCCCGACGCGCGCGCCTCCAGCACGAGCGCGAGCAGCCGGTCGCCCAGCCCGTCGCCGGCCGGGGCGGGGACGTCCAGCCCGGCGCGGGCCGCGCGGGACGCGACCTTCTGCGCGCGGGCCAGCGCCCCGAGGGCCAGCGGCACGCCGTCGAGCACGGAGGACCGCTGCTTCTCCGCCCGCTTGATCTGCTCCCACTGCCGGTGCACGCCGTCCGCGTCCTCCACCTGCGCGCCCGCGAACACGTGCGGGTGCCGGCGGACGAGCTTCGCGACCAGGTCGGCGGCCACGTCGTCGACGTCGAACGGGTCGTCCGGGTGCTCCTCGGCGATCCGGGCGTGGAACACCACCTGCAGCAGCAGGTCCCCGAGCTCCTCGCGGAGGTTCGCCCGGTCGCCGTGCTCGACGGCCTCCGCGACCTCGTAGGCCTCCTCGAGGACGTACGGCACGAGGCTCTCGTGGGTCTGCTCGGCGTCCCACGGGCACCCGCCGGGCGAGCGCAGCCGGTCCATGACCGCGACCAGCCGCCGCAGCGGGTCCCCGGGCGCGTCCCCGGGGGCGGCGCCCGCCGGGTCCGCCGGGTCCGCCGGGTCCGTCACGAGGCGGCGGGTGCGGCGGCGACGAGCCAGGGGTAGCTGGTCGGGCCGGGCACGTTGCCCTCGCCGGCCGTCCCGAACCGCGGGTTCACGTCGACGTCCGCCGCGGCGACGTCCTCCGCGACCGCCTGCTGGATCGCGGGGCCGTCGTCGGCCTTCTGCAGCAGGCTCGACTCCAGCGCGTACCGGGCGACCGCCACCGACGCCGGGGACAGGTCGTCGGTCAGCTCGACGCCCTGCTGCTCGGCCTGCGTCGTGAGCGCGTCGACCGCCTGGTCGTCGGACACGCCGATCCCGGCCTCCGAGGCGTGCGCGCTGATGAAGGGCTCGATGACGAGCACCGTGACCACGGCCGACGCGGTGAGGCCCGGGAACACCCCGGAGAGCTCGCGCGTGGCGCGGTCGACGTCCGTGGTCCGCACGACCCGGCCGTCCACGACCGCCGCCGCCCCCGGCTGACCGCCGCCGCACGCCGCCAGGCTGCCCGCGAGCGCCACCGCCCCGAGGACGGCCACCACCCGCCGGTTCGACTTCCGCGTCACCGCACGCTCACCACGCCTTCTCGACCTCGCCGCTGTCGGACCCGGCCATCGTAGGGCCCGTGAGCGGCGTCACCGTGCCGCTCACCGCGCCGCGCCGGTGCCGACGGACGCCGCGGCCGCGACGTCGCCGAGCAGCACGGCGTCGATGAGCTCGCGCGCCCAGGCCAGGACGGCCTCGCCGTGCAGCGGCTTGCCGCCGATCCGCGCGGTCGTCGGGAAGGGCACGAGCACCGTGCGCAGGGCGGGCTTGAGCACGGACCCGGGGTACAGCCGCTTGAGCCGCAGCTGCGCCGACTCCGGCAGCTCCACCGGCGCGAACCGCACGAACTTGCCCTGCGCGGTGACGTCGGACAGCGACGCCAGCCGCGCGTGCAGCCGGAACCGGGCGACGGCGAACAGGTTCGCGACGGGCTCCGGGATCGGCCCGTACCGGTCGACGAGCTCCTCGGAGATCTCCGCGAGCGCCGCCTCGTCCGCCGCGGCCGCGAGCTTGCGGTACGCCTCCAGGCGCAGCCGCTCGTGCGCGATGTAGTCGTGCGGGATGTGCGCGTCGACGGGCAGCTCGACGGTGACGTCCGGCAGCTCCTCGGGCTGGTCGCCGCGGTAGGACGCGACGGCCTCCCCCACCATCCGGATGTACAGGTCGAAGCCCACGCCCTCGATGTGCCCGGACTGCTCGCCGCCGAGCATGTTGCCCGCGCCGCGGATCTCCAGGTCCTTCATCGCGACGGCCATGCCCGCGCCGAGGTCCGTGTTGGCGGCGATGGTCTGCAGGCGGTCGTGCGCGGTCTCCGTCAGCGGCTTCTCCGGCGGGTAGAGGAAGTACGCGTACGCCCGCTCCCGCCCGCGGCCGACGCGCCCGCGCAGCTGGTGCAGCTGCGACAGGCCGAGGCGGTCCGCGCGCTCGAGGATGAGCGTGTTCGCGTTCGAGATGTCCAGTCCGGTCTCGACGATGGTCGTGCAGACCAGCACGTCGAACCGCTTCTCCCAGAAGTCGACGATCACCTGCTCCAGCTGGTGCTCGTTCATCTTGCCGTGGGCCACGGCGATCCGGGCCTCCGGCACCAGCTCGTTGAGCCGCGCCGCGGTGCGCTCGATGGACTCCACCTTGTTGTGCACGTAGAACACCTGGCCCTCGCGCAGCAGCTCGCGGCGGATCGCGGCCGAGATCTGCTTCTCCTCCCAGGCGCCCACGAAGGTCAGGACCGGGTGCCGCTCCTCCGGGGGCGTGGCGAGGGTGGACATCTCGCGGATGCCCGTGACGGCCATCTCGAGCGTGCGCGGGATGGGGGTCGCGGACATCGCGAGCACGTCGACGTTGGTGCGCAGCGCCTTGAGCGTCTCCTTGTGCTCGACGCCGAACCGCTGCTCCTCGTCGATGATGACCAGGCCCAGGTCCTTGAACCGGATCTCGCCGGTGATGAGCCGGTGGGTGCCGATGACGACGTCCACCGAGCCGTCGCGCAGCCCGTCGACGACGGCCTCGGACTCGGCCCTGGTCTGGAACCGGGACAGCGCCTTGACCGTGACCGGGAAGCCCGCGTACCGCTCCGTGAACGTGTCGAGGTGCTGCTGGACGAGCAGGGTGGTCGGCACGAGGACCGCGACCTGCTTGCCGTCCTGCACGGCCTTGAACGCCGCCCGCACGGCGATCTCCGTCTTGCCGTAGCCGACGTCGCCGCAGATCAGCCGGTCCATCGGGATCGGCTTCTCCATGTCGCGCTTGACCTCGTCGATCGTCGCGAGCTGGTCGGGGGTCTCGACGTAGGCGAACGCGTCCTCCAGCTCGCGCTGCCACGGGGTGTCCGGGGAGAACGCGTGCCCGGACGTCGCCATCCGCGCGCTGTACAGGCGGATGAGCTCGCCCGCGATCTCCTTGACCGCCTTGCGCGCCCGCCCCTTGGTCTTCGCCCAGTCGGAGCCGCCCATCTTGTTGAGGCTCGGGGCCTCGCCGCCGACGTACTTCGTCACCTGGTCGAGCTGGTCGGTCGGCACGAACAGCCGGTCGCCCGGCTGGCCGCGCTTGGACGACGCGTACTCGATGACCATGTACTCGCGGGTCGCCGCGGCGGCGCCGGTGCCGATGGTCCGGGACACGAGCTCGACGAACCGGCCCACGCCGTGCTGCTCGTGCACGACGAAGTCGCCGGGGCGCAGCTGCAGCGGGTCCACGACGTTGCGCCGCCGGCTCGGCATCCGGCGCATGTCGCGGGTCGACGAGCCGGGGCGGCCCGTCAGGTCGGTCTCCGAGAACACCGCGATCCGCAGGTCCTCCGCGACGAAGCCCGGTCCCACCTGCGCGGGCGTGACGAGCACGACGCCCGGCTCGATCTCGTCCGGCAGCGCCGGGACCAGCCGGGCGGGCACGTCGGCGGAGCGCAGCTGCTCGGCCATGCGCTGCGCGGGCCCGTGCCCCTCCGTGGCGAGCAGCAGCCGCCAGCCGTCCTGCTGCAGCCGCCGGACGTCGGCCACCGCGCGGTCCACCTCGCCGCGGTACCGCTCGACCTCGCGCGCGCCGACCACGAGCGTCTCGACGCCCTCGCCGCCCCGGAGCCCGTCGGCGCCCGCCGCGGCGTCCGCGCCCTCGACGGCGTCCGCGTCCAGCGTGAACGGCGACAGCGTCCACCACCCGAGCCCGCGCACGGCCGCGAGCGCCCGGACCTCCGCGAACGACGCGAACGACGCGGCCGACAGGTCCAGCGGCGTGGCGGCGCCCGCGGCGGCGGACGTCCACGCCGCCTGCAGGAACTCCTCCGTGGTCGCGACGAGGTCGTGCGCGCGGCGCCGGACGCGCTCCGGGTCGGCGACCACGAGCAGCGCGTCGTCGCCGACGAGGTCGAGCACCGGGACCATGCGCTCCACGAGGGCGGGCGCCAGCGACTCCATGCCCTCGACGGCGATGCCCTGCGCGAGCTTGTCGAGCATGTCGACCGCCCCGGGCAGGCGCTCCACCAGCGCCGCGGCGCGCTCCCGGACGGCGTCGGTCAGCAGGATCTCCCGGCACGGCGGCGCCCACAGGCCGTGCGACGCGACCTCGAGGCTGCGCTGGTCCGCGACGGAGAACCACCGGACCTCCTCGACGTCCTCGCCCCAGAACTCGATCCGCAGCGGGTGGTCCTCGGTCGGCGGGAACACGTCGAGGATGCCGCCGCGGACGGCGAACTCGCCGCGGCGCTCGACCATGTCGACGCGGGTGTAGGCGGCGGCGACCAGACGCTCGGCCACGTCGGTGAGGTCGGCGCGCTCCCCGACGGACAGCGACACCGGCTCCAGCTCGCCGAGCCCGTCGACGACCGGCTGCAGCAGGGCGCGCACCGGCATGACGAGCACGCGGACCGGCCCGGCGTGGCTCTGCTCGGGGTCGGGGTGCGCGAGGCGGCGGAACACGGCCAGCCGGCGGGCCACGGTGTCCGAGCGCGGCGACAGGCGCTCGTGCGGCAGCGTCTCCCACGCGGGCAGCACGGCCACGTCGTCGTCGGGCAGGTAGCAGCGCAGGGCCGCGGCGAGCTCGTCGGCGTCCCGGCCGGTGGCGGTGACGACCACCAGGGGACGGCCGGAGCGCCGGGTGCCGGCGGGCACGGCGGTGCCGGTGAGCGCGGCGAGCAGGGGCGGCCGGACGCCGGCCGGGCCGACGACGTCGACCTCGCCCCGGGAGGGCACGAGCTCGACGGCGCGCGCGACCGCGGGGTCGGCGAGCAGGAGGGGCAGCAGACCGGCGACGTTCATGGGTTCCTTCCGCCACGGGGGCGCACAGCACGAGGACCCCGGATCCGTGGGACCCGGGGTGGGTCTCCACTCTACGAGCGGGCGCCGACACGCTCATCCCGGCAGGTCGGCGGCGCGGGGCGCCGGGGCGCCCGGGCCGGGGCGCGTCAGTACCGCTCGGGCCCGTAGTCGATGCGGTAGTGCTGCTCGCGCGGGCGCTCCCCGATCGGGCGCGCCGGCACGCCGCCCACGATCGTCCACGGCGGCACGTCCTCGGTCACCACGGCCCCGGCGGCGACGACCGCGCCCTCGCCGATCGTCACCCCGCGGACGACGGTCGCGCGGCTCGCGAGCCAGGCGCGGTCGCCGATGACGATGGGCCCGAGGCGGCCCGCGAACCCCGGGTCGCGCAGGTCGTGGTCGGCGGTGACGAGCAGCACGTGGCTCGCGATCACCACGTCCCAGCCGATGTCGATGCCGCCGCGGGCGTCCACCTGGCAGAACCGCCCCACGTGGCAGCGCCCCGCGATCCGCAGGTTGCCGGGCTCCAGCACCTCCGAGCCGCCGAACAGGTAGACGTGCTCCCCCAGGTCGGCGCCCAGCGCCCGCAGCGCGCGCAGGCGCAGCGCGTTGCTGGGCACGTGCGTCAGCACCCGGTTGAACACGAGCTCTCCGCGTCGTCCCACGTCAGCCGTCCTCCCCGCGGGCCGCGCCCGCGTGCTCGCGCACGTGCCCGGTGCCGTCGCGCAGGCGGGCCGCGACCGCCGCCGGCACGTGCGCGCGGCGCACCACGGC
>JAEWGQ010000432.1 GCA_023388235.1 Actinomycetes bacterium
CATATGAACGTGGTCCTGTTCCCCATTGAACTCAACCAGAGACACTTCGGAGGCTTCGCATAAATCTCTGAATATTTCCTAGATTTGGGATACAGCGGAATAACCTAACTTATTGTTTTTACTCCAGACCAGAGATTTCTGGTCTGAATAGTTATTCAACAGCCCGGCCACAGCGCCGGGTTTTTTGTGATCTGTGTCAATAGTCAGGCGTTTGCGTGTACTGCTTATCGTTCTGTCGTGTTACTGTTACATCGAGGCAGAATCTGATGAAACGGGGTGATTTATGGAATATATGGACTGGGTTGAGCTGGGCATGAACAAGCGCGCCAGCAAGATGACAAAGCAAGACGTCGGAAAGGCAATGGGCTTTAGTGGCAAAAGCGGCGTAAATCACAAATTTAATCGCAGCCGCGATACAACAAACGCGAACGCTGATGATGTGCTAAAAATGCTCGCAGTAGTCGGCTGGCAAGCCATCATATTCGATAGCAACGGGAAGATTGTGATGGGGACAGCGCACGTAGATAGCCCTGAAGGCATGGAACAGAAATTCATCAAGCGCTGTGAAGAATTGAGCAAGGAGAATGAGGCACTGAAGGCTGAGATTGCGCAGCTGAAGGCAAAAGCCGTTCCAACGGTTGATGGCACTGATGTAACAGTCGATGTAACAGTCGATGTAACAGTCGATGTCAAGCCTCGAGTGCGCAGGAATCCGAAGCCACAACTATTTACCATCGCTGACCTGACGCTGGCCCTGAAAGCTAAAGGCGGCGTTTTTGAAGGTAGCCTGAACCAGCTTGGCGATCTGTTAGCCGTTGAGTGGTGTAACATCGACAGCCGCGCTGATGAAACACTGAAACCGAGCAAAGTCGTTGTTTGCCGTTTGCTAAAAGCAGCCGTAGAAGCTGGAGTGGTTCAGGTTGACGCTGACAAGCCGCAAGGGCCGAAGACAATTGTACTGTTGTAACGGCGCTGGCACTGATGTAACAGTCGATGTAACGGTTTCGATGTAACGGTAGCATCATTTCATAAAACGCAACGATGTGCGTGATTGTTGCGAAAAGTGAAATAAGCCAGTCAGAACAACAGTTTGCGAGGATTTTTGAATAGCAGTATCGTGGAAAGCAGAAAGCCCGGGGGCATCCGGGCTATCAGATGAAACCAACGTTTAACGGGAGATTCAAACCATGAAGAAAAACGTTGTGCCAGTTATTGCTGGCATCCAAACAATAGCAAAACAGCATCAGATCGGCAATATCGGAGAGCATTCTACTCGCATTCTCACTACTGAACAGCTACCGCCAATCATCAAGGATATCGCTGAAAAAGTGGAAGATGCTTTCAGCAAAGGCAAAGGACACGAGACGATAAACCCGATCACTGGCATTGATGAAAACTGCTACCTTCGCATCAAGGAAAACATGTGGCGAGTAACTCCGGCAGGGAAGGTAACACAAACCGCACCAAAACCAGCGCCTGCGCCACGTAAACCAGCCGTTAAACAGAGTGGACTGGACAAATACTACGAAAGCAATTGGGTAAGCGGATTGGCGCTTGAGGGAGCTGCCAGGGCATTACGTGCGGCACGCATCCAAAACCCAACTACTCGCTGCGTGTTAATGCTGATGGCTGAAAATGCCCACAATGACTTCGGTCCTTATGAGTGCTCACTAGCACAAAGCGTAATGGCTAAAATCTTGGGCGTTAAACAGTGTACAGTCAGCCGCGCTATTAAGACGCTGGTTGATGCGAAGCTGATCCGTCCAGCAAGCAGTTTTGTGCCTGGCGGGAAGTCAATTTGCTATGAGCTTCTTTTTGCTATTCGCGGAGGTGAAAAATGAGCAACGTGGTAAGCATGTTCGACACTAAAACGGCTGAAACAGTGGTTGATGAAGGCAAGGAAGAACGCGATTTCGTCAATACATACAAAGAGATATTGCTACAACCGCGCGGCAGATTTGCCCTGGCGGAGAATACAAACGGTTTAATGTGCTTGTGGGATATCACAGGCGAGAAGCCGGAATTCTATTGCGAGGTTGGTGATAATCTGGTGCTGTTCCTTCGCTATGATTTCCGTATGCTTCGTGACAACGACCAGCGAGGCAAACACCTCAAGAAAACGATGTACATGGTCGAGTCATCTTCGTTGAATACATGGGAGCGAATGGCAGCGATGGCGCTGGCGTTTCATGCTGATGAAGACGGATGGGTACACAATACAACACAGAAGACGCTGGCAATGTTTTACGGTAGCGAGGTCAAAAACTTCAACGGTGCGATGTGGAGCCTGAAAAATCACGGCCTGATCAGCATCCTCAAGCATGAGGAAACATATACGCCTAACAGTTATCGATGTAAGTGGTTATAGCCCTCCAGACACACAACGAAGGGGCCGAAATGGTCCCTTTTTCATTGGTCACAAAATATACTGACCATATCCCCTCACGCATACACGTACTGTATATCCAACCATATCCCCTAGCGCATACATGACCCTATCCCCTAGCGCATACATAGGTATATCCCCTAGCGCATACATTCGAATGACTTTTAAGAACCTTGAATGATCTGTGAATAATGCGCGTGCGCGCGCGAGGGATTTGCTGTTTTGTGGATAACTGCCAAATCAACACTGTGCCCATTTGCTGGAAAGTATCTTCAACATCCTGCCTGACGAATGAGATCGAGATGGCTGATAGTTCCCATTGGCTTAGCAGGAGGGCTAGCGCCACTTCCCTCATTCTGCGGGTATCTCCGTATGGCTCGGTCCACCCTACATTGGGCAGACGCCTAGCCTTCAGTGCGGTGGCCTTTCTATCGCTACGCTCATTAAAACAAACCGGAATATCAAACATCTGCCTAAGAACAAAATGACATAAAAACCAGCCTGGCTAGCAAGGTGGATTAGCTAACTCTTTGATTTTCACATACTAACTTTTGGTAAGTATCAGGTTGTGGCGATTTCAATTAGCGATTTAAAGTAATAGTACCGATTTGTCTTGAAGCGCAGACCCTAAATTTCGCGAGTACGTGTCGGGCCAGCACGTTAACATGGCGTTCCCCAGCAAATCAGAGAGCCTACTGGGCTGGCTAAAAAAATCTAACAGGCGGTAATGTAATCAGCCAGAAATACCAGGATCTGAATCAGAGCCACGGCAACGGCGACGATTGAAACGGGTTTGAACGCATAGCCACGCGGCGCAGCAAAGGCATTGAGAACCGGATGCCGGACCTGCGAAAGAACGGAAAACAGGCCAGGCCGATTGGGGATCGGCTACAAGGAACGAGAATAGCAACCTGCCCGATAATGCTGATGAACTTACTTACAGCTACGATTCCCTCCACACTCCCTGGTCAAAGACCTTCCTTTGCCTGTAGAAAGATACTCCCTCCACATTTTGCGTTTTCCCAATTTCTATTCTTCGCCCATTTTTCGAATTGAGACATCAAAAACAGCCTGCGAGGCCTGATTCTACCGTCGGGATTCAGCTGCCCCATTCAGCATGCTTGCGGGAATGGGTCCGATCGTCGTTTCTACTGCGGCTCCTGAGGCCTAAAACGCGCTGAAGCCATCAAGGGTATACAAACCTATGGCCAGAAATTTTCCTCGTTTTAAGCCTCGCTAGCCACGTACACAGACGCGATCCGTTGATGCGAAATCACTAAATTTTTCGCATTGCCAGAAACCGATTAAAAATGGATGCCCTGAGACGCTATCAATCGCATTCTGACGAACCAATCTTCAGACCTATGGAAACGTACCACTTTCAAAAATTAGCGCGTTGTAGGCACCATTCCTTTCGAATATGAGCCATTCAGGATGGTGATCTGTGGTTGGTCGGCGGGAGACGGATTGGGTATGGCCCTGATTAGCCACTCAGGATGAGAATCGTTATCATCTCTGGAACGAGCCGGATAAACGGGCGCGCGATGATAACACGACTTTGAACAAGCGTAAACAAGCTGATACAATATTTCTCAGATGGTGGGAATTGTGCCCGCCATCAGGAGAACAGATTAATCCTTCTTGGCCTTAGAATCCCGCTTTCCGCACTGGTCAGCGGGTTTTTTTTGTTGGAGGCGATATGAATCCGAAACTATTAACGGTTCGGCAGGTGCTGGAGCTGCTTAATATCAGCCGAAGCAAGCTGTATAAATTGCTTCACAGTGAACCATTATTTCCGCGCCCAATTAAACTTGGCGGACAGTTGTACTTTATCCCGGAAGAGATAGACGAGTTTATTTCCTTACATCGGCGGGTGGAAAGATAAATGAGCAATTTAAACGACATCAAATCTATTGACTCTGTGACGCGCATTACCTTTATTGAGGGAACGATAAATACTGCGTTATTGTATGAAGCCGCACCAGTTAATTTAATCGTACAAATACCCGTTAATTTCCTGGAACGTCGCCATGACACTAAAGAAGATGGATTTATTCGCGCAATAATGTTTATGGCAGCAGCTGGCCCGCTGAAATGTGGTGGCGGTAAAAACGAATCCGATCTTAATTACGTCATGGGCGTTTATTACGGTCGCAACATTAAGACAGATATTGAGCGGTCGATAGGTATTTCTTTAATCCAGGAATATCGCGAGCTGCCAGGTTTTGGCCGCAAATATCACTATGCTTTTCGTAGCAAAGAAGATGTTCGCTCAGCACTGTCAGGCGTGCCGTCTGAATATATGAGCAAGGCTGAGAAGCGCGCTTGCTTTAGGCTGTACCCAAGCAACAAGCAGTTAGGCATTGCCCCGCCGCCGCAGATGGGTTTTCAGTTCAACGCCTGCCGTCTGACCACTGCCACCATGCGGCAAATCAACAAGCGCGATCGTCTTCGCTATCGTTGCCGACATTAAAAAATCGGGAGCAACTATAGCCATGAGATTCTATTTTTCACGTAGCAACACCATCCTATAGAAACTGATTAATTTAGAGGAAAAACTATTATGTCATTCATTCAAAATCAATTTGATGGACGCGACTTACCACTTATTGAAGCACAGAAACAGTTTAAAAAAGAGCTTGATTTGACCGTTGAAGAAATTATTAACGAGCTGCCAGCCATGCTCCGCCCGATTATCGCTGAGCGGGCAGAAGAACTTGCCGAAAACGCGCCTGACGCACTTAAAAAACCAGATTCTGTAACGGGAGACGTAATGGCGAGTGCGAAAGCCGTATATATGAGATTGTTATTTTCTGTTAGCAACCAATTGGGTCATGGTGCGAATTGGCTTAAATAAATATGAACGGGAGACAAAATTATGACATTCGACGAACTAGAAGCAAAAGGCGCTGAATTAGTTGAGAAGCGAAATAAAGCAACCGGCAGCGAACGTGAGCTACTGAATAGGGAGATCAGCAGTATTCGCCAGGCACAATTAAAAGCGTTATCAGAAGAAGTCCAGGCAGCTTTAAAACTGGCAATCCCTGAAATGGTTAGCATTGCCATTAAGTCCAGCAAAGTAAATAAAGCGATCGAAGAGCTGAGAGGTGAAATCAATGGATGAGCAAATCAAAGCACTGGTTAGCCAGATCCGCATATTAGAAACAGAGGCAAACAACCATACAGGTAACGAGCGTGCGGAGCTGTTTAAGGCAGCAGGCAAGCTGAAAGACCAGGTGGCAACGCTATTAAACCAGCAGGGTAAAGGTCAACAACAGCAGGAAAGCAAAGCGCCAGATCCGAACGTTTATTTCTCCGCACAGCTGCCGGAAGGTTTTGAGGATAACTATTTCAGTGGTGATTATCTCACACAGCAACAACGCGAATACTTCAACAACCTGACACAAGAACAGCGCGACTATTTCGCCGTTCCGAAGATCCAGAACTTCGACAACGCGCCTGACGCGCCGAAACAGCCACAGGAACCAGTTAAGGCCGAAGACGATTCCGAAGCTGAGTTGCGCCGCCGCATTTACGCCGCCCTTGGCATATTTTACTGATGGCAGAAAAAAGCCCCGTCTTGCGCGGGGCCAACAATGCGAAACTGATGGTGATTGAGATGAACAAATTTGAAATCGAAGAAAGCAGAATCCCTGGAATCGCCCAAGGCGAAATTAACAAGGGGATTATATCGCGCGGAGAACGCATCACAAACATGTCGCCGGAAGAACGCGCCGCCGCCAGGGAAAAGGCAAGAGAGATACAAAACCAGCGACACGCTGAATGGCGGGCTAATGCCGACAAGCTGAAAACCGACTTTGCCGACAAGGCTTATTGGCATCGCGCAGCCAGACACTACGGTGTAACCATGCCCGGGCATCACGTTCCGGGTACATACATACCGACGATCCGAAAAGCGATGAAGAAAATGGGTCTGCTGAAACCAGGAGAAGGATTTACGAAGGCGTTCAGAGAAACAATTGATGAAGACTACCGGACATTTGTTGCCAACAACCCTGATTGGCCTGCGTTCGCAATTATTGGCCTGCTACTGGAATGCGCGCTGGAAAGAGACGGGATTGACCATCTACCCGCTGACCGCCGCCAGATAGTCATTCGCTAAGGAGAAAAATCATGCTTTGCCTCAAGATGCTTCACAATATGAACCGCGCCATTGCTATCCGCGTAGCTGAACTGAAAGAAACGCCGCTGGCACAACAGCCGAACAAGCGCGCCAGTCTTCGGTGCTTTGCCGAACTGGTATTGAACACGATCGCAGGTCTGCTCAGGGTTAAGGAAGGAAATACTATGTCGCCTGACGAAAAACTGTTCTATCGCCGCTGCCAGTTAGTTGCCAGGGATATACATGCTCAGCTTGAAAGCGTATCCGCAGACATAGACGCCGACATCTGAGGAGGAATCATGGCAGATCGCGGAAGACCAACACTGTATTCAAAGGAGCTGGAGAAAGAAATTTGTATTCATGCGCTGGAAGGAATGAGTATGCGCCAGATAGCAAAACTGCCGGGAATGCCTTCGTTCCGTACTCTGTTGCGCTGGACGAAACGCTATCCGGATTTCAGGCAGACGCTGCGCGAGTGTCTTTGGATTGGATACAACGATGTAGCCATAGACAGATTTAATCAGCAGCATCCAGACCTGGTCGGCTACTAATTTTCGGACAAGTACACGCGCGTAGCCAAATCATCAACGCAACTAATATTTCCCTTCCATATTGCCGCTACAATTAACGCATTTTGGGGCCGTTTTTACGCTCAAAATGGCCCTAGCGACCCCTTTGCGAGCACTTAGCAGGGTGTTAAACAGGGTATTTTTCGCCATTAAACTTACGAACAAAAATGTTCAAAACCGCGCCAGCTGGGCTTTTGCTCTATATGGCCCCCTATTTATGGCACCAAATGAGATAAGACCCAGCCACTTTTAGCCAAAAATCAATCAGCCCGCCTTATTAATCCTGCCATCATTTTCCCCTTTCAACATCTGCGCCATGCGTTCTATAGGCTGTTTTCTTCGCTCCTTCCGGATAGTTCTACCGCCGACGCCATTGGCGCACACCGGCCTGGCGGCCCCTTCACGCTCCTACGCAAAAAAAATCCCTCATAACTGCCCTGTCGATTTGCCAGATTTCACCAGAACGCGCCTGAAACAGCCTTCCCACATCCTTGGTAAAGACGACACTGCCCAGGCTGTGGTTTTTTGTGATCTGTATCAAGAAATCAACGTCCCAAGTATTGACGCAGAATACTATCGGAGACATTATTGCCCCAAGTAGTAGATAGAATAGAAAAAGGGAAAGGGGGGACGTTATGAACTTCGCATATCTTCGTGTTTCTACTGTGGAACAGCATCTCGACCGACAGGAACGTATGCCGGATGAGATTCACATCGATGAATGGTTTAAAGACAAGGCAACAGGTCGCAATGAAGATCGCCCGGCACTGAAGGCGATGATGGCGAAGCTGCGCGCTGGTGATTGCGTTTATGTCCACAGCCTGGACCGCTTAGGGCGCAGATTGGTCGGTATCATGAGCCTGGCGGATGAGTTCAAGCGGAAAGGAGTTGTGCTACACGTTCTCGAACCGAAAATGCGTTTGGGAGCAGTGGACGATGACCCGATCAATAACGCTATGGCGAGCTTGTTTGGATTGGTGGCAGAACTGGAGCATGGACTCATTTTAAAGCGCCAGAAACAGGCATACGAAGCGAGAAAGGCGAAAGGATTGCCAATTGGTCGCGGTCTGAGTCCGAAGATTAAAAAACAATTGCCGTTTGTGATTGAGCGCCTGGCAAAAGGTGAATCTCCAATGGCGCTAAGTCGTGAATACGGCATTGCTCGCAGCACTATCTACAGGATCCGCGACAACGCCATCCGTGACGGCAAGCTGCCAGCAAAAGTAAAAGTTAAAGCAGCAAATATCAACTAATCCACCAAAACAAAGGGGAGCAAGCGTTGGCCTGTTCCCCTTTCTTGTACCCTCTCACAATCCCCGCTGACCGATGAAGCCGCAAAGCCCCGCCCTTCTAGGACGGGGTTAAGGCGGCGTCAATCAGGACGGCACTGATCTTGAATGTACCGTTCCAGAACTTCTAACGACGCACCGCCGCAGCTACCGCAGAAGTACGAAGGCGACCAAAGCGCATCGTGTCGCCACGCTGGCTGGTGTAGATCGGGAAAGAACATTTTTAGCTTCCGGCTAGATGTGCCCTTTAGGATGTCAATAATTTTGAGATCTGAACCTTTGGCGGGTACTCGATCAACATATGAACGTGGTCCTGTTCCCCATTGAACTCAACCAGAGACACTTCGGAGGCTTCGCATAAATCTCTGAATATTTCCTAGATTTGGGATACAGCGGAATAACCTAACTTATTGTTTTTACTCCAG
>JAEWGQ010000393.1 GCA_023388235.1 Actinomycetes bacterium
CCCGTCGTCGCCGCGCCCCGGCGCGCCGGCGCCGCGCTGGCTGCACGACGGCCTGTGCGCGGCCTGGGGCTGGGACCCCGCGCGCACCGGCGTCGACCTGCTCGCGCTCGCGCACCACGCGACGTTCCGGGTGCGGGTGGACGGCCGGGCCGTGGCGGTGGCCCGGGTCGCGCGGTCCCCGTACATGGACGACACGGCCGCCGTGGAGTCCGAGGTCGCGTGGACGTCGGCGCTCGCCCGCGACGGCGTCGTCCGGGTGCCCGTGACCGTCCCACCCCGCGACGGGCGCGCGGCCGCGGTGCTCGCCGACGACCGCGACGGGCGGTGGGTGTGCCTGGCGTCGACGGTGGCGCCCGGCGCCGTGGCGGACGACGCGGGGGCCCCGGCGGCCCTGCACCGCCGGCTCGGCACGACCGCCGCGCTGCTGCACGAGCACGCGCTGGCGTTCCGGCGGCCGCGCGGCTTCGTGCGCCCCGCGTGGGAGCCCGCGGACCTCGTCGGACCGGACAGCCGCTGGGGGCCGTGGGAGGCCGCGCGCCTGCCGGCCGCCGACCGCGCGCTGCTCGCCCGCGCGCGGGACGCCGCCCTCGACGCGCTGCACGGGGCGTCCCGCGCACCGGACGCGTGGGGCCTGGTGCACGCGGACCTGCGGCCCGGCAACGTGCTGCTGGACGGCGACGACCTGACCGTCATCGACTTCGACGACGCCGGGTTCTCCTGGTTCGTGCTCGACCTGGCGGCCGCGCTCACCGCCGTGGAGCACCTGCCCGACGCCCCCGACCGCGCGCAGGCGTGGGCCGCCGGGTACCAGGAGGTCCGGCCGCTCACGAGCGCCGACGAGCGGGCCGCGTGCGCGCTGTCGCTGCTGCGGCGGCTGCAGGTGCTCGGGCGGACCGCGACCGACCCCCGCGGCGGACCGTCCGGCGCGCTGCGGGCGGCGCAGCCGGCGGGGTCGGTGCTGGTGGCGGAGCGGTACCTGCGGTCACCGACGTGGCTGCTGCGCTGAGGCGGCGGGCGGGCGCTGCGCCGACCGGGTGACGCGGCTCATCGCCGGCGCCGCGCACGCCGATTCCCGGGTGACCGGGCGCACCGGAGCGCCCCGGAGACCCAGGGGGACCGTCGTGCCGCGCACCTTCAACCCACCACCGGACTGGCCGAGCGCACCGCAGGGCTGGGAGCCGCCGCCCGGGTGGGAGCCCGACCCCTCGTGGCCGCCGGTCCCCGACGGCTGGGAGCTGTGGGTCGACCGGCCGCGCGCCCGGCGCCGCTGGCTGCCCGTGGCGCTCGGCGCGGCGGGCGGCCTCGTGCTCGGCATCCTCCTCGGGTCCGGCGCCTCCGGGGCGGCCCTGTCCGACGAGCGCGCCACGCTGGTCGCCGACCAGGAGCGGCTCGCGGACGACACCGCCGCGGTCGAGGCCCGCCAGGACGACGTCGCCGCGCGCGAGGACGCCGCCCGGGACGCCGCCGAGGACGCCGCGACGGCGCAGGCGGACGCCGACGCGACCGCCCAGCAGAACCAGGCGCGCGCCGACGAGCTCGCTGCTCTGAGCGCGACGCTGGATCAGCGCAGCGCCGATCTCGACGCCACGGCGGCCGCCCTCGCGACCCGCGAGTCGGAGGTCGCGGCACGCGAGGCCGCGGCGGCCACGTCGCGAGGCGCAGCGGCTGCGGGGACGGCGGCGAGCGGCGCAGCGAGCAGCAGCACCTCCGGCGGGAGCGCGTACTACAAGAACTGCGACGCCGCTCGAGCCGCGGGGGCTGCTCCGGTGCACCTGGGTGACCCGGGCTACCGCGCCGCGCTCGACCGGGACGGCGACGGCGTGGGCTGCGAGTAGCAGGCCACGGCGACGGCGCGGAGGGGCCCGGCGCGACGGCCGACCGGGCACCCGGGCACCCGGGGCCGGCGGGTGCCGACTCCTCCCCCGGTCCGGTCGGGGCGTGCGGTCCCCAGAGCGGGGGCCGGCGCGACGCGGGGGTCGGCCCCGGCCTGTCAGGGTCGTGACCGGGCGGCCCGCCGGGGGCCGCCCGCCCGCCGGGAGGAGACCGCCATGACCGCCCACGCCGCCGCGACCCCGACGGCGTACGCCAGCAGGTCCGGCCACGCGAACGTGGTCCCCAGCAGGTACCGCAGCGGTCCCCAGGCCTGCACGGCTGCCGCGGGGGCGCCGGTGAGCTGGGCCAGCTCGACCGCCCAGCACAGCGCGAGCGCCAGCGCGGCCCGGGCGCCCGGCGCGAGCCGAGGCAGGGCGACGGTGACCAGCAGCAGCACCAGCACGGCGTACAGCGCGTCGCCCAGGGCGTCGCCGAGCGTCCCCGTTCCGAACCGCGACACCGCGAGGCCGGCGAGGACCACGGGCACGACGGCGACGGCCGCCGCGCGCCGGGTCGTGGCGCGCGTGCGCGGGTCGCGGGTCGCGTCGTGGCTGGTCATGGCACCTCCGGACGTCACCGTAGGGCGCGGGCACCCGCGGCCGGCGACGCGCCGGGGCGGATCGGGAGGAGGGTCGGTGTCGGTGCCGTGTGCGACCGTTCCGCCGTGACCGCCACGCCCTCCGTCCCCGTCCGCCGCGCCACCGGACGGAGCCGGACAGGCCGGGGCGGGGCGGGACGAGGTGGGACGGGACCGGGCGGGGCGGGACGGGGCGGCGCGGGCCGGACGGGACGGGGACGGACGGGACGGGACGGCGGCGGGCGCGAGGGCGGACGCCCGGGCGGTGGGGGCCGCGGCCGGCGGCTCGGCTGGGCGTGGGTCGTGCTGGTCCTCTGCGTCGCGGTCGGCGCCGGGCTGCCGGCGTGGACGCAGGCGCGTGACGCGGGCCGGTTCCCCGTGACGGCGGCCGACCTGGACCGCGCCCGCACCGAGCTGGCGGGCCTCGACGTCAAGGGCCGCGCACCGCGCACCGGGTACGAGCGGGCGGCGTTCGGCCCGGCGTGGGCGGACGTCGACCGCAACGGCTGCGACACCCGCAACGACGTGCTGGCGCGCGACCTGACGGACCTGACGTTCCGGCCGGGCACCCACGACTGCGTCGTGCTGTCCGGCACCCTGGCCGACCCGTACACCGGCGCGACGATCGCGTTCGAGCGCGGGCCCGAGTCCGCGGACGTGCAGATCGACCACCTGGTGCCGCTGTCCGACGCGTGGCAGAAGGGCGCTCAGCAGTGGACCGCCGAGCAGCGCCTCGCGTTCGCCAACGACCCGGCGAACCTGCTGGCGGTGGACGGCCCCGCGAACGGCTCCAAGGGGGACGGCGACGCCGCGACGTGGCTGCCCCCGGCGACGGGGTTCCGGTGCGTGTACGCGGTGCGGCAGATCCGGGTGAAGGCGGCGTACGGCCTGTGGGTCACGCGGGCGGAGCAGGAGGCGCTGGACCGCCAGCTGGACCGCTGCGTGGTCACCGGCGCCACCTGACGTCAGAGCAGCGGCCGCCCCAGCACCCACGACCCGCCGAGCACCAGCGCGCCGGCGCACACCACGAGGAACACCCCGACCCAGAACCCGCCCGGCAGCGGCGTGAGCCGGCCGAGGATGTCGGCGTCCGACGTCCCGCGCCCCCGCGCGCGCCGCCGCTGCGCCTGCATCTCCAGCACCGCCCGCGGGGCGCCGAGCAGCAGGTACCAGGTCACCGCGTACGCGACGGCCACCTGCACCGCGGCGCTCCCCCACCAGGTCACGCCGACCAGGGCCACCCCGGTGACGAGCACCGCCCACAGGCCGTACCAGTTCCGGATCTGCACCAGCAGCAGCGCGAGCGCCAGGACCAGCGCCCACAGGAGCCCGACGGCGTACCCCCGCCCCAGCAGCCACGCCGCGCCGAGCCCGAGCAGCGCCGGCCCGACGTAGCCGGCGAGCGCGGTGGCGACCATGCCGGGACCCCGGGGCCGACCGACCGACACGGTGAGCCCCGAGGTGTCGGAGTGCAGGCGGATGCCGGACAGCCGCCGGCCGGACAGCACCGCGACCAGCCCGTGCGCCGCCTCGTGCACGATCGTCAGCAGGTGCCGGGACAGGTGCCAGAGCACGGGCACGGCCAGGCAGGCCAGCGCGACCGCGAGCGCGCCGAGCACGACGAGGCGGTCCGGCGCGGGCTGCACGGTGGTGGCGCGGGTCCAGATCTCCCCGGGGAGCGCCCGGAGGGTGTCGAGCACTCCGCTCACAGGGCGTCCAGCGCCACGTCGTCCATCTCGACGGCGAGGCGCAGGCCGTCGGGCTGCACGGTGGCGCCGGTGACGGTCGCGCCGGGCGGCAGCTCGTCGGCCACGCCGAACTCGGTGATCCGCGCCGCGAGGCCGTCGGGCAGGGACGCGGCGTCCACGGTGAGCCCGGCGAGGGACGCGGACTGGACGGTGGCGGTGAGCCCGGCGGTGCCGGCGGGCGCGACGGTCAGGGTGACGGACGCCGGCAGGCCGATGACCTGGCCCTCGGCGACGAGCGTGTCGCCCTCGGCGCGCAGCGTGAGGTCCCAGCCGGTGCGTTCGCGCAGCAGCGACTGGAGCGCGGCCGTGGGGGCGGTGGCGGTGACGCGCACGTGCTCGGCCCCGCGCGGCTCGCGCACGGCCACGCCGGTGGCGGTGAGGTCGACGTCCGTGACCTCGAGCCCGCGCAGCACGAGGCTGTCCGCGCGCAGGTGCACGTCGTCGAGCGTGCCGCGGGCGAGCTGGGTGAGGAACGGGAAGCCCTCGACGGTGACCCGGGTGCCGGTGGCGTCGGTCTGCTGCTGCACGGCGTCCGCGGCGACGTCCTGCGCCAGCCCGCGGGCCACGCGGTCGGCGAGCAGAGGGCCGCCGACGAGCACGAGCACGGCGAGGACGGCCCCGACGACGCAGCCGAGGCGGCGGCGCGGGCTCCGGGTGCGGGTCACGTCCCGAGGGTACGGGGCCGTGCCGGGGGGCCGCCCGGCAACCGGGACGAACGACCCTGCTGACCGCCCGGTCGGTATCGGACGATCGTTGACAAGTCAGGTTCGAGCGTCCCCCCAGGCGCCGACCTCAGCCGCCCCTGACGGAGGAACTCGCCATGCCCACCACCTTCGAGCACGTCCTGAGCCCGGGACGCATCGGCTCGCTGGAGCTCCCGAACCGCGTCGCCCTCGCCCCCATGGGCACCGAGATGGGCACCCACGAGGGCCTCATCACCGAGCGCGAGATCGCGTACTACACCGAGCGCGCGAAGGGCGGCACCGGCCTGGTGATGACCGGCATCTCGGCCGTCTCCCAGGACTACGAGGTCATCAACCCGGGCCTGTGCCGGGTCGACACCGACGCCGCGCTGCCCGGCCTGACCGCGCTCGCGTCCTCCGTGCACGCCGCCGGCGGCCTCATCAGCCTGCAGCTCACGGCGGGCCTCGGCCGGAACATCAACACGGTGGACCCCGAGCGCCTGCCGATCTCGGCGTCCGACAACCCGCACTACGCGAACCCGGACGTCCGGTGCCGTCCGCTGGAGACGGCGGAGATCCGCGTGCTGGTCCAGCGGCACGCGGAGGCCGCCGCCCGGGCCGCCGCCGCGGGGATCGACGCGATCGACATCCACGGGCACACCGGCTACCTCGTGGACCAGTTCCTCAGCCCGGTGTGGAACCGCCGCACCGACGAGTACGGCGGCTCGACCGAGAACCGGTGCCGCTTCGCCGTCGAGATCATCCAGGCGGTGAAGGCGGCCGCGCCCGGCCTGCCGGTGTCGTTCCGCCTGTCCGTGGACCACCGGTTCCCCGGCGGCCGCACCGTCGAGGAGTCCCGGAAGATCGCCGTGGTGCTCGAGGCCGCGGGCCTCGACCTGCTCATCGCGGACGACGGCTCCTACGAGGCGATGGACTACGTGTTCCCGCCGTACTACCTCGGGGACGCGTGCATGGCCCCGGCCGCGAAGGCGATGAAGGAGGTGCTGTCGATCCCCGTGATGGCGGTCGGCAACCTCACGCCGGAGAACGCCGAGGCCGTGATCGCCGCCGGCGAGGCGGACTTCGCCGGCATCGGCCGCGGTCTGATCGCCGACCCCGAGTGGGCCAACAAGCTCCGCGACGGCCGCCGCGGCGACCTGCGCCCCTGCATCCGCTGCAACGCGATGTGCGTGGGCCACGCGTTCTTCGCCGAGGCGCTCGGCTGCGCGGTCAACCCGCAGGTCGGCTTCGAGCGGGAGCGCGTGCTGACGATCGCCCCGCGCCCGAAGCACGTCGTCGTGGTCGGCGGTGGCCCCGGCGGGCTCGAGGCCGCGCGCGTCGCGGCGCTGCGCGGGCACACGGTGGACCTGTACGAGAAGGGCACGACCCTCGGCGGCGTGCTGTGGCCCGCCGCCACCCCGGAGTTCAAGAAGGAGCTCCGCGCGATGGTCGGCTGGTGGGAGCGGCAGCTCGCCGCGCTGCCCGTCACGGTGCACCTGGCGTCCGAGATCCGTGCCGACTCCCTGGAGCTCGACGGCGCCGACGCGATCATCGTGGCGACCGGGTCGCTCCCGGTCGTCCCCCGCTCCATCCCGGGCATCGACGGCGACAACGTGGTCGAGGTCCTGGACTTCCACCTCGGCACCCCCGTGGGCCACCGCGTGGTGGTCGCCGGCGGCGGGCTGTCCGGCGCGGACGCGGCGCTCGAGCTCGCGCAGGCGGGCCACGAGGTCACGGTCGTCGAGATGGCGCCCGAGATCGCGCAGGACATGATCGTCATCAACCGGATCACGCTGCTGCGCCAGCTCGCGGAGCACGGGGTGCGCGTGCTGACCGGGCACACCGTCACGGCGGTCGACGCCACCGGCCTCACCGCCACCGGCCCCGACGGGGACGTGCACGTGGACGCCGACACCGTGCTGGCGGCGTTCGGCGTGCGGCCGAACACCGAGCTGCCGGAGGCCCTGGCCGGGCGCGAGCACGTGATCCCGGTGGGCGACTGCGTGAAGCCCGCCAAGGTGGGCGAGGCGATCAACGCCGGGTTCCTCGCGGCGTTCGCGCTCTGACCCCTGCCGGGCGCGGGAGCCGACCCCCGCGCCCGGCAGGTCCGCGCGGCCGTCCCCTCCGGCCGCGCCCCGCGCCCGCGACCGCACCGCGTGCGGTTGCGGGCGTCCGGGCCCCGACGTTGACTCGAGAGGTCGCGGCGACCACAGGAGGCGGAGCATGGGCATCGGGGACTACGTCGACAAGGCGAAGCGCGCGCTCGCGGGCAACGAGGACAAGGTCGCCGACGCGATCGACCGGGCCGCGGACGCGGTGAAGTCGCGGACCTCCGACTCGACGGACGCGAAGATCGACCGCGCGACGGGCAAGGCGCGGGACTTCCTGGAGAAGCAGCAGCGGGAGGGCCGCGAGCACCCGCCGGCCCGGCACACCGAGCGTCCCGACCCGCCCGCGCTCTGAGAGCCGCCGGATGACCACGGAGCAGACCCCCGTCCTGATCGTGCTGCACGGCGCCCGCGGGGACCTCGCGCGCCGCATGGTGTACCCCGGGCTGGCGGAGCTGGCCCGGGCGGGGCTGCTGCCCGAGCGCTGGCTGCTGCTCGGCACGGGGCGGCGCGCGATCTCCGACGACGACCTGGCCGGGCTGGTGCGGGACGCGCTGGGCGAGCACGGGGACGCCGGCGACGTGGGCGCGCTGGACGGCCACGTCCGGTACGCCGAGACCTTCACGGAGGACGACCCCGGCGACCTGGTGGACGCGATCGCCGCGGCGCGGCGGGACCTCGGCGACGGCACGACCGTCGTGCACTACCTGGCGGTGCCGCCGTCCGCGTTCGCGCCGATCACGCGGGCGCTGCGCGCGCACGACCTGGCGTCCGGCGCGCGCGTCGTCTACGAGAAGCCGTACGGGACGTCGCCGGAGTCGTTCCAGGAGCTCGACGACCTGGTGCACGAGGTGCTCGACGAGGACCAGGTGTTCCGGATCGACCACTTCCTCGGCAAGGAGGCCACCCAGAACCTGCACGTGCTGCGGTTCGCCAACGAGCTGTTCGGCGGCGTGTGGAACCGGGAGCACGTCGCGCAGGTGCAGGTGGACGTCCCGGAGACGCTGGACGTCGCGGACCGCGCGGACTTCTACGACGCCACGGGCGCGGCCCTCGACATGCTGGTCACGCACCTGTTCCAGGTCGCGGCCGAGGTCGCGATGGAGCCGCCGCGCGCGCTCGACGCCGCGCACCTGGCCGCCGCCCGGGAGGCCGTCATCGCGCGGTTCCGCCCGCTGGACCCGGTGCACGACGTGGTGCTGGGGCAGTTCGCGGGGTACCGGGACCTGGACGGCGTGGCCGACGACTCGACCACCGACACGTTCGTCGCGGCGCGGCTGTGGATCGACGACGACCGGTGGCGCGGCGTGCCGTTCCTGCTGCGGACCGGCAAGCGGCTCGCGGCGCAGGCGCAGCGCGTGACCCTCGTGCTGCGCACCCCCGACGAGCTGTTCGGCGAGCCCGCCGGGCCCGGGCGGATCAGCCTGTCGCTCGCGGGCGACGGGGGCATCGACATCACCACGACCGTCAAGCAGCCGGGCCCGGACCTGCGTCTGGCGACCGGCACCGCGTCGCTCGCGCTGCAGGACGTGTCGCCCGGCGACCCCCTGTCCCCGTACGCGTCCCTGCTGCACGACGTGCTCGCCGGCGACCGCACGCTGTTCACGACGCCCGCCGGGCTGCGCGCGGCGTGGGCGGCGTTCGCCCCGCTGCTCGGCCCGGACCGCCCGGACCCCGAGCCGTACGAGCCCGGGTCGTGGGGTCCCGCCCGGGCCGACGCGCTGGCCGGCCCGGACGGGTGGGTCCTCACTCGTAGCTGACGGCGTCCAGCACCTTCATGCGGGCCGCGCGGGTGGCGGGCCACAGCGCGGCCAGCACCCCCACCACGACCGCGAGCACGAGCATCCCGACCAGGTTCCCCCACGGGATGACGAGCTCCGACAGGCCCTCGTCCGCGTAGACCGCGGGCAGCGTGGCGGCCAGCGCGACGCCGACCACCAGGCCGACCACCGTGCCGAACACCGCGGTGAGCACCGACTCGACGGTCACCGTGCCGGCGAGCTGGAGCCGGCCCAGGCCGACCGCACGCAGCAGCCCGATCTCCCGCGTCCGCTCGATGACGGACAGCGCCAGCGTGTTCACGATGCCCAGCACCGCGATCACGACGGACAGCCCGAGCAGCGCGTACAGGATCACCAGCACCTGGTTCACCTGGTCCGCGAGCTGCGAGACGAACTCGTCCTGCGTGAGCACCGACACCACCACGTACGGCGACACCGCGTCGGCGACCGCGTCCTGCAGCGCGTCGACGGACACGCCGTCCGCGGCGTCGACCAGCACCGTGTCGGTGATCTGCATCTCCGGCGGGACGAGCGCGTCGAGCACGTCCCGGGCGACCACCACCGGCGCGCCCACGACGTTGGTCGAGAAGATGCCCGCGACCGTGAGCTCCTGCGTCCCGGACGGCCCGGTGACGGTGAGCGTGTCGCCCACCTGCCACCCGCCGTCCTCCGCGGCGGCCTCCTGCACGACGGCCTCGCCGGGACGCAGGTCGCCGATCTCGCCGTCGACCGTCTCCGCGTCGACGGCCCGGTCGAACAGGTCCGGCGCCAGGCCCGCCACGTACTCGCTGCTCGGCTCGCCGCCGTCGACGGCGACCGGGAGCGAGGCGGCCGTGAAGGCGTCCACCTGACCGGCCTCGGGCAGCGCCTCGACGTCGGCGACCGCGCCCGACGGCACCTGCCGCGTCGCGGACTGGAGCACGAGGTCGCCGTGCAGCTGGGACTCCACGACGCCCGCCACGGACTGCTGCGCCGACCCGGCGATCACGGACACCCCGCCGACGAGCGCCATGCCGATCATCAGCGCGCCGGCGGTGTTCGCCGTGCGGCGCGGGTTGCGGACGACGTTGCCGCGGGCGAGCCGGCCGACGGGCCGCAGCAGCCGGACGAACGGCCACGCCAGCACCCCGACCGTCACGCGGGCGAGGCTCGGCGCGAGGACGAGCATGCCCGCGAGGACGGCGGCCGCGCCGGCGCCCAGGGCGGCGTCGGCCACGTCGGCCTCGGCGTTGAGCACCGCGGCGAGCACGCCCGCCACGCCCAGGCCGGTGAGGACGGCGCCGAGCACGGCGCGCACCCGCATCGACCGCTCCGGCACGGCGACGTCGTCGCGCATGGCCTCGACCGGCGGGACCAGGGCGGCCCGGCGGGCGGGGACGGCCGCGGCCAGGATGCTGACCAGCGTGCCGACCAGCAGCGAGACCCCGATCGTCGCCCCGTCCACCGGGATGTCGCCGGCGAGGTCCATGCCCATCGACTCGAACACGGCCTTCAGGCCCTGGACCAGCCCGAGCCCGCCGGCGATGCCGAGGGCCGACCCGACCAGCCCGACGACGGCGGCCTGCACCAGGATCGACGCGAACACCTGGGCCGGCGAGGCGCCGACGGCGCGCAGCAGCGCGAACTCCCGCATCCGCTGCCGCACCGACATCGCGAACGTGTTCGAGATGATGAACGCGCCGACGAAGAGCGCGATCGCGGCGAACACCAGCAGGAACGTGGTGATGAAGCCCAGCATCTCGCCGACGGAGTCCTTGTTCTCGTCCCGGAGCTGCTGCCCCGTGACGGCCTCCAGGTCCCCGGTCGCGAACGGCTGGAGCGCGGCGACCAGCTCCTCGTCGGTCGTGCCGTCCTGCGCGTACACGGCGATGTCGTTCACGCCGCCGTCCGGCGCGAACAGCGCGTAGCCCGTGTCGGCGTCCACCAGGACGATCGTGGCGCCGGCCATCGGGCCGCCCATGTCGACCCGGCCGACGATCCGCACCGGCGTGACCTGACCGGCGATGACCGCCGTCGTGGTGTCGCCGACCGCGAACCCGGCGGACTCGAGGGTGGCGGTCTCGACCGCCACCTCGCCCGCGCGCTCCGGCCCCCGGCCCTCCACGACGTGCACCGACGGGTCGTCGGGCACGAACGGGAACGCGAAGCTGGGCGCCTGCGTGCTCTGCACGGCGGTGCCGTCGGCGCCGACCAGCACGATGGACCCCTGCACCTCGGGGATCGCGCGCGCGACCTCGTCGAGCTCGGCGATCTCGTCGGCCGTCGCGCGGGGCACCCCGCCGGCCACGGTGGAGCCGGAGGCCGAGTCGAACCCGCCGGCCGGCTCGGCCCGCAGGTACGCGTCCGCGGGCGCGGCGGCGTCGATGATCCCGTCGAACGTGCTCGACATCATGGTGCGCAACGAGAACGTGCCCGCCACGAACGCGACGCCCAGGGCGACGGCGAGCAGCGACAGCACGAAGCGCACGACGTGCGCGCGGATCCCGCGCAGCGCGACGCGGACCATCAGCGCACCGACCCGTCGGCGGCCGCGCCGACGGTGGCGGCCGGGCGCAGCGCGGTGAGCGCGGCCAGCACGGACTCCGGCGTCGGGTCGGTGACCTCGCCCACCAGGCGCCCGTCCGCGAGGAACAGCACCCGGTGCGCGTAGGACGCGGCCGTCGGGTCGTGCGTGACCATGACCACCGACTGACCCAGGTCGTCCACCGACCGGCGCAGGAAGCCGAGCACCTCGCCCGACGACGTGGAGTCCAGGTTGCCGGTGGGCTCGTCCGCGAACACGACGGCGGGCCGCGACACCAGGGCGCGGGCGCACGCGACGCGCTGCTGCTGCCCGCCGGACAGCTCGGTCGGCTTGTGGGTGAGGCGGTCCGCGAGCCCGACGGCCTGCACGACGGCGTCCAGGTGCGCGCGGTCCACCGGGCGGCGCGCGATGTCCAGCGGCAGCGTGATGTTCTCCAGCGCCGTCAGCGTCGGCACCAGGTTGAACGCCTGGAACACGAAGCCGAGCCGGTCGCGGCGCAGCCGGGTGAGCTGCCGCTCGTTCATCCCGCTGACCTCGAGCCCGTCGACGACCACCGACCCGGCGTCCACGCGGTCCAGGCCGGCCATGCAGTGCATCAGCGTCGACTTGCCGGAACCGGACGGGCCCATGATCGCGGTCATCTCGCCGCGGCCGAAGTCCACGTCGACCCCCGCCAGGGCGTGCACGGCGGTGTCGCCCGATCCGTAGGTCTTCACCAGACCGCGGGCGCTCGCGATCGGGGTGGTGTCGGTGCTGGTCATGGTCTCCGGTTCCTGTGCGGCTGAGAGGTGTCGGGACGATCGTGGCGTGCCGGGTCGCAGCGGGGCATCCGTGAGCACCCTGGCCCGTCCCTGACCCGACCCCTGAGGACTGAGGTCCCGGACCCTGATCCCGCAGGTCGGAGGGGGTGCACCCGGTCCTGCGGTCGGCCCGGCCGGGTAGGTGGCGACCCGGTGCCGGGCCGGCCGTCCCACCGCCGCCGCGGGTGTGGCGCAGGTCACACCGGGGACCTAGGCTGGTGCACGGGGTGCTCCGATGCCGTGGTCCCTGCTGTTCTGGGTGACGCTACCCGCCCTGTCCTTCGCCGCCGTCCTGGCGCTCATCCCGGGCGGCGAGGGGTGGCCGCGCGGGCACGCGGTCGCGACGCGCCTGCGCTCGGCCGTCGCGGGCGTGCTCGACCGGGTCGCGGCGCGCGTCCGGCACGGGCGGAACGTCCCGCCGCCCGACCCGTTCGACGCGCTGCACGTGCAGCTGCGGCTGGGGATCGTGGCGGAGCACCTGCAGCGGCTCGAGGCCGACACGCACGCGTGGGCACGGGCGGAGCGGATCATCGCGAGCCAGCTCGCGTACGACGCGCTGCTCGCGGACGCCTGCCGGCTGGCCGGGGTGGAGGTGCTGCCGCGCGCCGCGGGCGACCCGTGGGAGCGGATGCGCGAGGAGGTCGAGCTCGCCGCACGCGGCTGGACGTGGTGACGCCTGACGCGGATGGGCAGGGCGACGCCCGACGCGGCGGGCGGGGCGACGCCCGACGCGGCTGGGCAGGGCGACGCCCGACACGGCTGGGCGGGGCGACGCCCGACGCGGCAGGGCAGGGCGACGCCCGACGCGGTAGGGCAGGGCGACGCCTCACGCGGGCGGCGGGGCGGGGCGACGCGGGAGCGCCTGCGACGCGCGACCGCTGTCAGCCGGCGACGACGGTGAGCGTGCTCGACCCGTCGCCGCGCCGCCGGACCTCGATGCGTTCGGCGACGGACTGCTTGAGCGCCTCGACGTGCGACACGACGCCGACGACCCGGCCCCCGGCGCGCAGCCGGCCGAGCTCGGCGAGCACCGCGTCGAGCGTGTGCGGGTCGAGCGTGCCGAACCCCTCGTCGATGAACAGCGTCCCGAGCTCGACCCCGCCGGCCTCGGCTGTCACGACGTCGGCCATCCCGAGCGCGAGGCAGAGCGACACGTAGAACGTCTCGCCGCCGGACAGCGTGCGGGGGTCGCGGGCCGAGCCGGTGGTGTGGTCCAGCACCCGCATGGCGAGGCCGGTCCGCCGGGTGCGGACGTCCTCGCGCTCGTCGGACCGCTCCAGCTCGTACCGCCCGTCGGACATCTCGCGCAGGCGCTCGTTCGCGGCGGCGACGACGTCCTCGAACCGCCGGACCAGCACGTACGTGGCGAGGGACAGCGCGCGGGCGTTGTCGGCGTCGGCCCCGCCCGCGAGCCGCGCCATCCGGACCACGGGTGCCGCGTCGGCCTCCGCGGCGGCGAGCGCACGGGCGGCGCCGGTGACGTGACCGGCGGCGTCGGCGGCGCGGTCGGCACGGTCGCGGACCGATCCGAGCAGCGCTGCGGCGGCGTCGGCGGTGGCGGTGGCCTCGGCGAGCGCGGCCTCCAGCTCGGCGACCCGGATGGCGAGCGCGTCCACGTCCTCCGCGCCGAGGTCGGCCAGCTCCGGGTCGCGCAGCCCGTCCTCGACGAGGGCGACGGCGGTGCGGTGCGCCTCGACGGCGCGTTCCACGGCGGCGACGTCGGCGGCCTCGGTGACGGCCGCCCGGGCGTCCTCCTCGGCGGGGAAGCCGTGCTCGGCGAGCAGCCCGGCGAGCTCGGCGGTGCGCTCGGCCGCTGCGCGGGTCGCGTGCGCGTGCCGGTCGAGGGCACCGAGCACGGCGTCCGCGGCGTCCACCCGTCCCTGCTCCGCACCCTGCCGCGCGAGGACCGTGGGGTGCCCGTCGCGGGCGGCCTCGACCTCGGCGCGGTCGCGGTCGAGGTCCTGCTCGGCGCGGGCGAGGGCGTGCACGGCCTCGCCGTGCTCCTCGCCGAGGCGGGCGCGGGCGGTGCGCAGCTCGTCGGTGACGCGGTCGTGCTCGGCGAGCTCGGCGCGCAGGCGGTCCCGCGCGCGCCCCGCGGCCTGCGCCTCCGCGAGGGCGGTCCGGCGCCGCTCCACCTCGGCCGTCGCTGCGGGCGCGTCCGTCCCGCCGGTGCGCTCGCGCAGGGTGGCGCACCGTTCGGTCACGGTCGCGAGGCGGGCGTCGCGGTCGCGGACCGCCTCCTCCGCGGACCGGCGGAGCGTCTCGGCTGCGGCGACGTCCTCCTCGCGCACGTGGTCGGCGTGCAGGGCGGCGGGCCGGGGGTGCTCGGTGCCGCCGCACACCGGGCACGGTGCGCCGGGGACGAGACCGGCTGCGAGCTCGCCCGCGAAGCCGTCGAGCCGCGCGGTGCGCAGCCGGGCCTC
>JAEWGQ010000401.1 GCA_023388235.1 Actinomycetes bacterium
GCCTCGTGCGGCGCCGTCGGCCGCGTCGCCTGTCGTGCCGCCTCGTGCGGCGCCGTCGGCCGCGTCACCCGCCGTGCTCCCTCCCGCCGGACCGCCCGCCGCGTCGCCCGCCGGGTCGGCGGGGACCGGGCACGGGCTGCCGGAGACGACGGTGCCCACCGTGGACGTGCTGGGCGACCTGGAGCACACCCGCCTCGCCGGACGCCCCACCGAGCCCGTCGGAGCCTCCGAGGGGGCGCTGGTGCTCGTGCTGGACACCGGCGAGCGGGTGGAGGTCACCGGGCCCGGTCTGGTCGGCCGGCGCCCGGCGCCCGAGGACGCCCCCGGCGCGCGGCTCGTCGTGCTCGCCGACCCGGGGGTGTCCCGCGTCCACCTGGCGTACCGCCCGCTGCCGGACGGGACGCTCGAGGTGACCGACCGCGGCGCCACCAACGGCACGGTGCTGCTCGACCCGGCGGGGACCCGCTGGGCGCTCCCGCCGGACGCCCCGGCGCGCGTCGCCCCCGGCTGGACGCTGCTGCTCGGCCCGCGCCGGATCGCGGTCACCGCGGACTGATCCCCGCCTCGTGGTCCGGCTTCCGGTTCCGGCTACTGGGTCCGCCTGCCCTGATCCGCCTGCTGATCCGGAAGCCTGACCCCCGCCGGATCCGGCGGGGGGCAGGGCGCCGCGTGTCAGGGCGCCTGCGGGGTCGGGCGCCGGGCTTGTCAGGGCACCGGGCTGTCAGGACACCGGCGGGGGGTCAGAGCGTCGGCGGGGTCCAGGCGAGCTGGACGACCTGGCGGCCCGCGTCGCGGGTGACCAGCTGGGCGCGCCCGGGCACCCCGGGCACCGGCTTCGCCCCGCCGACCAGCGCGCCCTCGTCGGGGCTGCCGGACAGCACGATGCCGGGCGCCGCGAGGTCGCGCAGGGCCTGCAGCACGGGCTCGTACATGGCGCGCCCGGCCCCGCCGGACCGCCGGGCGAGCACCAGGTGCAGGCCCACGTCACCGGCCTGCGCCAGCAGCGGCACGAGCGGCGCCAGGGGGTTGCCCGTGGTCGTCGCGACCAGGTCGTAGTCGTCGACCACCACGTACACCTCGGCCCCGGACCACCACGACCGGTTGCGCAGCTGCTCGGGCGTCACGTCGGGCCCCGGCAGCCGGCCGCGCAGGTAGTCGGCGAGGCCCTGGATCTCGCCGGCGGCCTGCTCCTGCGTGGTGAAGTAGCCCGCGAGGTAGTCGTCGGGGATCTCGCCGAGCAGCGACCGCCGGAAGTCCACCGCGAAGATCTGCGCCTGCTGCGGCGTGTGCAGGCGGCGGACCTCGGACACCACCGCGCGCAGCAGGGCGGACTTGCCGGAGCCGCCGTCGCCGAACGCGTACAGGTGCGGCTCCTCGCGGACGTCCAGCCCGATCGGGGCCAGCGCCGCCTCGTCCACGCCGAGCAGCAGCCGGCCGGCGTCGGCCCGCGGGTCGGCGAGCACGTCGGCCAGCGTGACCTCCTCGGGCAGCAGCCGCAGCTTCGGCCCGGCCGGCCCCTGCCACGCGGCGTTCACGGTCTCGATGAGGTGCGTGACGCCGGCGCCGAGGGTCTCGGGGTTCGGGTCGCCGTCCAGCCGGGGGAGCGCGGTGAGCACGTGGTGCTTGGACACCGCGACGCCGCGGCCGGGCCGGTCCTTCGGCACGTTCACGGCGACCTTGCGGTCGATCTCGGAGTCCATCGGGTCGCCGAGCCGCAGCTCCAGGCGGGTGCCGAACAGGTCCTTGACCTGCGTGCGGAAGTCCATCCAGCGTGCGGCGGACGCCACGAGGTGCACGCCGAACGTCAGACCGCGGCCCGCGAGCGCCTGGATGCGGGCCTCCAGCTCGTCGAACTCGCCCCGGATCGTGGACCAGCCGTCGACCATGAGGAACACGTCGCCGTAGCCGTCGTCGGCGGTGCCGCCCGCGCGCCGGGCGCGGTACGTCTCGATCGAGTCGATGCCGTGCGCGCGGAAGTACCGCTCGCGCTCGTCCACGATCGACTCCACCTCGGACACCACCCGCCGCACGACGTCCGGCTCGGCGCGGGACGCGACGCCCGCGACGTGCGCGAGCCCGGCCAGCGGCGCGAACGTCCCGCCGCCGAAGTCGAGGACGTAGAACTGCACCTCGAGCGGGGTGTGGGTGAGCGCGAGCGCGGTGACGACCGACCGCAGGACGGTGCTCTTGCCGGTGCGCGGGGCGCCGACGACCGCCATGTGACCGGCGGCGCCGCCCAGCGCGACCGTGAGGTTCTCGCGACGCTGCTCGAGCGGGCGGTCGACGGTGCCGAGCGGGACCGTGAGCGTGCCGGCGCCGCGCCAGCCGGGGGAGACCAGGCCGAGCCGGGGGTCGGTCACCAGGTCCGGCATCAGCTCGTCCAGCGTGCGGGGCACGACCAGCGGAGGCAGCCACACCTGGTGCGCCGGCGGGCCCTGGCCCTTCATGCGCTGCACGGCGATGTCGAAGGTCGCGCGCGTCTCCTCCGGGTCCGCGGGCAGCACCTCGGTGGTCGCCGGGCGGGCCTCGACGCCGCCGAGCACCGGGGCGGCGGTGAACTGCTCGAGCCGGGTCAGGCCGGTGCCGGCGACCGCCCCGCCCGCGGACGTGCGGCGGCGGGCCTTCGGCGGTCCGGAGACGTACGCGGCGCGGAACTGGATCATCGTCGTGGTGTCCGGCTTGAGGTACCCCATGCCCGGCACGGGCGGCAGGGTGTACGCGTCCGGCACGCCGAGGACGGTGCGGGACTCCGCCGCGGAGAACGTCCGCAGGCCGATGCGGTACGACAGGTGGGACTCCAGCCCGCGCAGCCGCCCCTCCTCCAGCCGCTGCGACGACAGCAGCAGGTGCATCTGCAGGGAGCGGCCCAGGCGCCCGATCGTCACGAACAGGTCGACGAACTCGGGCTTGGCGGACAGCAGCTCGGAGAACTCGTCGCAGACGATGAGCAGCGCCGGCAGCGGCTCGAGGTCGGTGCGCCCGCCCCGGCGCGCCTTCTCGTAGTCGGCGACGTTGGCGAAGTTGCCCGCGGCGCGCAGCAGCTCCTGGCGGCGGACCATCTCGCCCTGCAGGGCGTCCTGCATGCGGTCGACGAGCGTCAGCTCCTCGCCGAGGTTCGTGATGATGGCCGAGACGTGCGGCATGTCGGCCATGCCCGCGAACGTCGCGCCGCCCTTGAAGTCGACCAGGACGAAGTTCAGGTCCTCCGACGAGTGCGTCAGCGCCAGCGCGAGCACCAGCGTGCGCAGCACCTCCGACTTGCCCGAGCCGGTGGCCCCGATGATGAGCCCGTGCGGGCCCATGCCCTGCTGCGCGGACTCCTTGATGTCGAGCGCGACGGGCTGGCCCTGCGGGGTGACCCCGATGGGCACCCGGAGGCGGTCGCGCGCCAGGCGCGGGCGCCAGGCGACCGACAGGTCCAGGTCCCGGACGTCGCCGACGCCGAGCAGGTCCACCAGCTCGGAGGACACCTCCTCGTCCGCGCGCTCCGGGCCCGACTCCACGTGCAGGGGCAGCAGGCGCCGGGCGGTCGCCTCGGCGTCCGCGACCGACATCTGGTCGCCGTCCACCCGGACGGGCGCGTTGCCCAGCCGCAGCACGTCCACCGGGGCGCGGGTGGCGCCGTCGCCGGCGACAGCGGTGCCCACGTTCAGGCGCAGCGTCGCCGGGTCGTCGAGCTCGTCCCACCGCTCCGGGAGCTCCAGCACGGTGACGCCCAGCACGCCGTCCGTCGTGAGGATCGCGTTCCCGACCGGGACGTGCCCGCCGTCGACGACGACGAGGACGTGCGGCAGCGGCGCCTCGGCGGCGTACCCGAACCGCGGGCGCTCCGGCAGGTCCTCCGGCAGCAGCGACTCGACGTCCGCGAGCGTCGCCCCGATCATCCGCGCGGCGCCGACCGCGTCGCGCGACCGCGTGGAGTGCGCGTGCGGCAGCCACTTCACCCAGTCCCACTCGGGCAGCGCGTCGTCGGCGGCGACGACCGCGACCTGCAGGTCCTCCGGGGCGTGGAACGTGGCGAGCTGGGCGACCAGGGACCGCGCCAGCGCCCGCGACTCCGCCGCGGGGCCGGTGACCTCCACGCGCGCGACCGAGCGCACGTCGAACGCCAGGGGCACGTCCTGCTGCACCCGGTGCGTCACCAGGAACCGGTGGGCCGCGGACGCCGCCACCGGGTCGAGCTGCGCGAGCGGGGGCGTCTGCGGCGCCTCCAGGTCGAGGCACAGCGGCTGCGCCCCGACGCCGACCCGCGCCGCGAGGAAGTCGTCGTGCGCGGGGCGGCGCTCCCACACCCGGGTGCGCTCCTCCGCCACCGCCGCGAGCGCGCGCGGGTCCGGGGACGTCCACTCCGCCGCCCGGCGCTGCGCGTTCGCGGCCTGCCGGACGGAGCTGCGCAGGTCCGCGAGGTACGCCAGGTACTCCCGGCGCGCGCCGACGACCGCGGCGCGGTGCTGCGCGCGCTGCCGCCAGCCGTTCACGCCCACGAACCCGACGGACGCCAGCAGGAACATGCCCGCGGCGATGTACCCGCGCGGGCCGGGCTGCGTCATCGCGACGAACACGATCGAGCCCACGGACCCCAGCATCGGGATGGCGTTGGCGAGCATGCCGCTGACGCCGTCCGACGGCTGGATCTCCGGCGGCGGCTGCAGGACGACCTGCCCGCTGGGGACGGCGGGCGGCTCGAGGCGCGTCCCCTGCTGCGGCGCGATCGACATCGTCGGCGCTCGGTCCCTCCTGCCGGGCGGGAGGCCGCTCGCCCCCCGACGTTCGAGCGTCAACCTACCTGGCAGGGCGCCGCGGGGCGGGGCGGACGTCCGCCGTCCGGGCGAACCTGGGCGGGGCGCTCGCGCGGACGGGGGGACCGCATAGCATGACCAGCACCGCGCCCGGGGCAGGCGGGACCTCCGCCGCCGCACCGACCGGCGCACCGAACCGGCGGAGGGAGTGCGCGTGACCGTCCAGGCCACCGGCGCGCCCCTGACCCGTGTCGCCGTGCACCGCGGCGTGGACCGCCTCGACGTGGCGCTCGACCCCGCGCGGACCCTGCGGGAGCTGCTCGCCGCCGCGCGCGTCGCGCCTGTGCCCGGGCTGCTCGCCGTCGACGCCGTGGGGACCGTGCTCGACCTGGACGCCCCCGTCGCCGAGCAGCTGCCCGACGGCGGGTCCGTGCACGTCGTCGTCCCCGCCCCCCGGCCCGGCGGGCGGACCGCCCGGG
>JAEWGQ010000077.1 GCA_023388235.1 Actinomycetes bacterium
GCGCCGGGGGCGTCCGGCACCGCGTCGGGGCGCGCGGGCGCCGAGGGCGGGCTCGGGTCGGACCAGTCGACGGCGTTGCGCGCCGCCACCGTGAAGGTGTACTCGACGTCGTTCGTCAGGCCGGCGATCGTGCAGGTGGTGCTGGCGCACGGCGTGACGACACCGCCCGGGGTCGCGGTGACCCGGTACCCGGTGATCGGCTCGCCGCGGTGGTCGGGCGCGTCCCAGGACAGGACGACCGTGCCGTCGCGGACCTCGCCCACGCGCGGCGCCGCCGGGGTGGCGGGCTTGCCGCGCACGCGCAGCGCGATGCCGGCGGAGACCTCGCGCGCGGCGTCGTCGGTGGCGTCCCGGACGCGGACCCGCACGACCATCTGCCCGACCAGGTCGTCGGCCGGGCGCAGCACGACGCTGCCGCCCGACACCGACGCGGTCCCGGCGCCGGGGGTCTCGACGGTCACGCCGACGACGCGCAGCGGCTCCTCGGGGAACGGGTTGTACGCGCCGGCGAGCACGTCCACGACGCGGTCCCGGCCCTGCACCCCGTCGCCGAGCTCGAGGCTCGGCACGACGGCGACCCGCCGGGTGCTGGCGATGGCGCGCACCTCGACCTGGACGTCCATGGTCGACGACCGGCCGTACCCGAGGGTCAGGCGGACGGTGCCGCGGCTGCCCTTGGGGGTGCCGACGGCGGAGGCCACGCTCAGCCGGCTGCCCGACAGCGTGGCCGTGAAGCCCGCCGGCTGGTCGCCGGCGAGCTGGTACGTGTACGTCTGCGCGCCGGACTCGTCCTCGACGCCGCGCGTGTACGCCAGCAGGTCGACGACCACCGGCGCCTCGCCCGGGGCCACCTCGACGGGGGCCGGGTCGAAGGTCGGCGGGTAGTCGTCCAGCGTGTACACCGTGATCGGCAGCGTGATGACCGAGGTGCGCGCGGTGGCGTCGCCGGGCCCCGTCGCGTCCGTGACGGGCACGGTCAGCGACGCGGGGCCGACGTAGCCGGGCGCGGGGGCGAACCGGACGGTGGTGCTGTCGACGACGAGCGAGGAGCCGTCGGACCGGGTCGCCGTGACCTGCGTCGTGTCGGCGACCTGCGCGCGGCGGCCCGGCGCGACCTGCACCTGCTCCCCGAGCGGGATCGTGATCTCGGCGCCGCTCGCGACGCGGAGCTCCGGTGCGCGCGGGCGGGCGGTCGGCGGGAAGAACCCGAGCGCGGGCACGGTGATGAACGCGTACGAGCGCACGCCCTCGGCGGTGGTGTTCGTCAGCAGGTACGGGATGGTCTGCGCCCGCTCGCCCAGCAGCACGGTCACCGTGCCGTCCGCGGCCACCGAGGCCACGTCGGCGGCCGAGCGCGGCACCGACACCTCGAGGTCCGACAGCGGGCCGCTGGGGTTCTGCGCGACAGCGAGCACGTCGACGTCCACGCTCGTGCGCCCCACGGTGTCCACCGGCGGCACGACGACGTCGCGCGCGACGGGCGGCAGCACGGGCGCGTCCGGGTCGACCGTCACGGTCAGCACCGCCCCGGCCCGCGCGCCGCGCGCGCTCTGCGCGGTGTACCCGATCGGCAGCACGCCGGCCTGGTCCCCCTGCACGACGATGCGGTTGCCCACGACGGACGCGGTGATCCCCGCGGGGACGTCGAGCTCGTCCGCCAGGGACAGCGTGCCGCCCGAGACGTCCGTGTCGTTCTCCAGCACCCGGACCTCGACCCGCTGGCCCGGCCGGATCGTCACGGTGTCGTCGCGCGCGACCACCCGGTTGGAGTCCGCGGGGCGCTCGGCGATGCCCACCCGCACGGTCGCCACGGCGCGCTGGCCGGTCCAGTCCTCGACGGCGTAGGTGAACTCGTCGGTCCCGGCCTCCCCCGGCAGCGCCTCGTACTCCAGGTAGTCCGCGCCGACCGTGGTCACGCGGCCCTTGGTCCCGGCCGACCCGACGCCGAGCAGCGTGAGGCCGTCGCCGTCCGGGTCGATGCCGACCAGGGGCACGGGGATGCGCACCGTGTCGCCGGCGAACACGCGCGCGACCAGCGCCTGCGGGCGCGGCGGGGCCTTGGTCTCGGCGTCCGACTCGTGCACGCGGACCGTGAGCGTCGCGGCGGTCTCGTACCCGGTGCCGTCCCGGACGACGAACGTCGCCCGCACCGTCATGGGCGTGCTCGGCGCCTGGTACCGCAGCACGTCGCCCGCGACGAACAGCAGGCCCTGCCCCTCGCCGAGCGGCTCGGCGAACTCGGTCGCCAGCGAGATCTCGTCGCCGTCGGGGTCGTACGCGTCCTCGAGCACCGGGACCGTGACCACCCCGCCGGTGCGCACGTCCGCGACGGCGTTCGGCACGACGGGCGGCTGCGTCGTCGACGACGCGGGCACGGGCGTCACGACGATCTGCCCCGTGGCGCTGGCCGTGCCGTTCGAGACCACGTACTGCAGCGTCACCGGCTCGGTCAGCACGCCGACCGCGGAGATCTGCACGAGCTCGCGCTGCCGGACCGCCACGCGCAGCCCGTCCGGCGCGTCCACCGAGAGCAGCAGCAGCACGTTGCCCGCCGGGTCGCTGTCGTTCGCCAGCGGCGCGACGGTGGTCTGGCCGCCCTGCGGCAGCGTCGCCGTGTCGAGGACGGCGACCGGCGGCTCGGGCTGCTCCGGGCGGGCGCGCACGTCGATGCGCGCGACGCCGGTGGCCTGCTGCGGCGCCGCCGTGACCGTGAACGAGACGTAGTAGGTGCCGGCACCGGGGGCGCTGAACGTGAAGGTGCCCGCGTCCAGGTCGGGGGTGATCGTGGTGCCCGTCTGCTGCTCCACGCCCGCGAGGCGCGGCGGCTCCGCGCCCTGGGTGCGCACGGCCGCGAGCGGCTGCAGCAGCACCGGCTGGTCGGTGTAGGTGACGGCGTGCACGGGGTCGATCTGCAGCGGCAGCGACCCGGGGGCGCGGACGTCGACGTCCACGGTGCCCTCCGCGGTCGAGCGGCCGTCCGACACCACGACGTGCACGACGGTGCGCCCGAGCTGGCCGCCGTCCGCCGCGTAGGTCAGCGTCCCGTCGGGCCGGAACCGGGCGGTGCCGCTCTCGGCGCTCGCCCCGACGAGCGTCAGGGTGTCGCCGTCCGGGTCCCGGAAGTCCGCCAGCACCGGGTACGTCGCCGTGGCGTTCTGCTCGACCCGGATCTCGCCGGTCCGGACCTGCACCGGCGCCTCGTCCAGCGCGCCGTCCCGCACGGTGACCGTGACGCGCGCCGTCGACGGGGCGTTCGCGCCGCGGCCGTCGCTGACCGTGTACGAGAACGAGGCGCTGCCGCTGGCGTCCGGCGGCACGGCGAGCTGCAGCGCCCGGCCGCCGTACACCGGCTGCAGGGTGCCCAGCTCCGCGGGCAGCGGGTCGACGTCGGTGATGACCAGGATCCCGCAGTCCGAGGACGTGTCGTTGTCGATGACCGGCAGGATCGTGGTGCGGCCGGGGCGCACGCCGAACTCGTCGTCCACGGCGTTCGGGGCGCCGGACGCGGGCGTGCACTCGGGCACCAGCTGCTGCGTGGTGCGGTCGCCCTGGCTCTCGTCGGTGTCGTCCTGCTGCTCCTCCTCCGGGACGACGTCCGACCAGTCGGGCTCACGGAGCTCGGTGTCCTCCAGCGGCAGCCAGAGCCGGCCGTCCACCGTCTCGTTCAGCGCCACGACCTGCCGGTTCACCCGGAACACCAGGTGGTCGGTGCTGGTCACGCCGTCGAGGTCGAGCAGCTCGTCCGGCTGCCCGTCGCACAGGCGCAGGTAGTTGTCCGCCACCGTGGGCCACGCGGCGTGCGCGCACGTGCCCACGCGCACCGGGGCGGCGGGCACGCCCGAACCGCCCGCCGGGTGCTCGGCGGCCACGGCGCCGGACGACAGGTCCACCTCGAGCAGCGCGGTGCTGCCCGCGACCAGCGCGGTCCGCGCCGCCGGGCCGGGCTGCTGCAGCACGGGGCGCGCCACGCGGAGGTCCGCGGACCCGCCGGGCGTGCGGACCGTCTCGCCGTCCAGGCCGACGGGCACGTCGCCCACCGCCGTCAGGGCGTCCACCGGGCCGCCGAGGGCGGGGCCCGCGCTCGCCAGCGCCGCACCGCCCACGGTCGGCGTCAGGCGGGTGACCTCGCCGGTCTCCGCCTCCACCGCGAGCGCGCCGCCGGTCGTCGTCGCCACCGCGAGGCCGCCCGCGCCCACGTCGGCGTCCGGCGGGTCGGCCGACGTCTGCAGCAGCGGCAGGTCGTCGAACGTCCGCACCCAGACCTGCCCGTCGGGGTCGACCACCGCGACGGTGCCGCCCGCCAGCGAGACCGTGGCGCCCGCGGGCAGCGCGACCTGCGACGCCGCCGTCACGCCCGCCGGGTCGACCACGGACACCTGCCCGGGCTCGACGAGCAGCACGTCGCCGGCCTCCTGCAGCACGTCGAACTCGGTGCTCGTCGCGACCAGCCCGGCGTTCAGCTCCTCGACCTGCGCGTTGTACCGGCCGACCTGCAGCGTGCTCGTGGACGTGAGCCACACCGCGCCGTCGTTCAGGTCGACCTGCGCCAGCGGGAACCCGGGGTTCACCAGCGCGAGGGTGGCGACGACGGCGGGCACCGTGACGACCGCGGCGGTCGAGGCGGTGCGGCGCCGGCTCCACGGCCACCTCACGGCACGCACCCCTCGGCCGGGACGGTGGACGCGCGGCGGTCGGCGCGCACGACCGAGACCTCGATGCAGACCTCGCCGGTGCCGTCCGCCGGGACCGTGACCGTGGTGTCCTCGACGATCTCCAGCTGCGGCTCACCCGTCACGGTGCGCCGCCCCCACAGGTAGGTGTCGCCCTCCTGCTCGTCGGGGTTGGTCCAGGTGAACACCGCCGAGCCGTCGGCGGCCCGCGTGCCGACCAGGTCGGTGGGCGTCGGCACCGTCGCCGTGACCGAGCCGGCCGGGCCGGGGAACTCGGTGCCGCCGGCGGGGCCGGGGTCCGTGTCGGGTCGCTGGGTCAGCAGCACGACGGCGGCCACCGCCGCGGCGATGGCGAGCACGGACCCGACC
>JAEWGQ010000083.1 GCA_023388235.1 Actinomycetes bacterium
GGCGTGCACCGCGGCCACCACCCCGGCGGCGGGGTCGGCGAGCAGCACGGGGACGCAGTCGGCGACCAGCACCCCGACGGCCGTGCCCGGCAGCGCCGTCACCAGCGCGTCCGCGTCGGCGACGGCGTCGGCCACCGCCTCGGCCGGGTCGGCGAGGACGTGCACGTCGGCGCCGTGCACCTGCCGCGCGAACGCGACGGGTGCGCCGGCCCAGGCCGCGACGCGGGCGCGGTTCTCCGCCACGGCCGCCGGGTCGTCGCCGACGCCCAGGCCGAGGTTGAGCTCGTCCCACGGCGCCGCGCTGACACCCCCGACGCGGGTGGTGAACCCGGCGCGGACGCCGGGGCCCAGGTCGACCTCGAGGACGGGCAGCACGGGGCTACTTGAGGAAGTCGGGCACGTCGAGGTCGTCCTCCTTGCGGCGGGCGACCTCCTCCTCGAAGATCCGCGGGACCTCGAGCTGGCTGGTGGCCGCGTCGCCGGTGGGGCTGAGGAACGCGGGCACGTCCGACGCCGCCCGCTCCTCGTCCGGGTTGACCGGGCGCGGCGGGACGGCGGCGTGCGCGGCCGTCGTGGTGGGCACCGCGGCCGACGGCGGGATCGCCGCCGGGGCCTGCCCGGAGCGGCCGCTCACCTGACCGAGGCCGCGCGCGTCGCGGCGGACCACCGGGGAGCCGCCGTCGAACCCGGCCGCGATCACGGTCACGCGCACCTCGTCGCCGAGGGCGTCGTCGATGACCGCGCCGAAGATGATGTTGGCCTCGGGGTGCGCGGCCTCCTGCACCAGCCGGGCGGCCTCGTTGATCTCGAACAGCCCGAGGTCCGAGCCACCCTGGATGGACAGCAGCACGCCGTGCGCGCCGTCGATGCTGGTCTCGAGCAGCGGCGAGGAGATCGCCAGCTCGGCCGCCTGCACCGCGCGGTCCTCGCCGCGCGCCGAGCCGATGCCCATGAGCGCGGACCCCGCGCCCTGCATCACGGACTTCACGTCCGCGAAGTCGAGGTTGATCAGGCCCGGGGTGGTGATGAGGTCCGTGATGCCCTGGACACCGGACAGCAGCACCTGGTCGGCCGAGCGGAACGCGTCGAGCACCGACACCGAGCGGTCGGAGATCGACAGCAGGCGGTCGTTCGGGATGACGATGAGGGTGTCGACCTCGGCGCGCAGCGCCTCGATGCCGGAGTCCGCCTGGACGGTGCGCCGGCGGCCCTCGAAGGTGAACGGGCGGGTGACCACGCCGATGGTCAGGGCGCCGAGCGACCGCGCGATGCGGGCCACGACCGGCGCGCCGCCGGTGCCGGTGCCGCCGCCCTCGCCCGCGGTGACGAAGACCATGTCGGCGCCGCGCAGGACGTCCTCGATCTCCTCCGCGTGGTCCTCGGCGGCCTTCTTGCCGACCTCGGGGTCCGCGCCGGCGCCGAGGCCGCGGGTGAGCTCCCGGCCGACGTCGAGCTTCACGTCCGCGTCGGACATCAGCAGGGCCTGGGCGTCGGTGTTGATGGCGATGAACTCGACACCCTTGAGGCCGACCTCGATCATGCGGTTCACGGCGTTGACGCCGCCACCACCGATGCCGACGACCTTGATGACCGCCAGGTAGTTCTGCGGAGCTGCCACGGTGGGTGCCTCTCGTTGCGATGTCGAACCTTCACCCTCAACTAGAGGGTTATAGTTATGTCAGTTCTGGTTCCGACGGTAAGGGTCGCGCGGCGGCCGTTCAACGACCACGGGCGCGTGTCGGCGATGTCGCGCGCCGGCTCACCCGACGACCGGCATGGTGGGCGCCGACACGTCGTAGCGCGCCGAGCCCGCCGTCTCCGGCGCGGCCCGCAGCGCCTGCAGGACCGCCACCTTGAGGGACGCCTCCTGGGCGCTCCCCCACTCCACCGTCGCGCCGTCGCGCAGCACGAAGCTCACGGTGTCCTGGGTGCCGGCCGACACCTCGCCGATGTCCGCGAGCAGCGCCTCCGGCAGCGCGTGCAGCACGCCGAGCGCCGCCGCCAGGATGCGCGCCTCCCCCACGGGCACCTCCACGACGGGCAGGCCCTCGGGCGGTGCGTCCGCACGACCGACCTGCACGCCCTCCTCGTCCACCAGCGCGTACCCCTGGCCCCCGGACGCCGGGTCCGTGCCCGCCGCACGCTCGACGACGTCGGCCGACTCCGGCACCGCCGCCACCGGCTCCCGGGACACCAGCGCCACCGACAGCCCGTGCGGCCAGTCGCGCGTGACCGTCGCGTCCCGCACGCCGGGCACGTCGAGGACCGCGGACCGCAGGCGCGCCGTGTCGAGGCGGGTCAGCGGCGTGCCGGCCTCCTCGTCCACGACCGCGAGCACCTGGTCCACCGCGACGACGGTGCCCGCGCCCGAGACGCGCACCTCGGCGCGGTCCAGGGCGAGCACCGGGGAGAACAGGAGCACCCACGCCAGCGCCGCGAGCACGACGACCGAGCCCGCGGTGATCAGGATCTGCCGCCACGCCAGCCGGCGCCGGGCCCGCGCGCGCTCCGCGAACCGCGCGGCCGAGCCCTGGCTGACGACGGGGGGCCGCACGGGGAACGCCCCCGTGCGCGGCGCGAGCGCGGTACCGGCCGTCCTTCGGCCCGCGACCGGCG
>JAEWGQ010000109.1 GCA_023388235.1 Actinomycetes bacterium
GCCCGGAGGAGCTCGGCGGCGGGGGTGCGCGGTGAACCGCGTGCACCGGGCGGCGCTGGCCCGCCGGCTCGCGACGCCGGAGCACGCGCTCGTGCACCGGGCCGCGGCGCTGCTGCTCGAGTACCCGTCGGACGAGCTGCTCGCCCTGCTGCCCGCGGTCCGCGCGGCGCTCGCGGACGTCCGCCCGGCGCTCGCGGCGCCGCTGCTGCGGCTCGCCGACCACCTGGTCGCCCGGCCGGTGCCCGAGCTCGCCGCCGACTACGTCGCGACGTTCGACCTGCGGCGCCGGTGCAGCCTGTACCTGACGTACTACGCCTACGGGGACACCCGGCGGCGCGGGGTCGCGCTCGTCGAGGTCAAGCAGGCGTACCAGGGCGCGGGCTTCGAGCTCGCCGGCGACGAGCTGCCCGACCACCTCGCCGTCGTCCTGGAGCTCGCCGGCACGGGGGACGCCGACGGGCGCGCCGCCGGGATCGGGCTGCTCCTGACGCACCGCGCCGGGCTCGAGCTGCTCCGCCTCGCGCTGCTGGACGCCGGGTCGCCGTGGGCGGACGCGCTCGTCGCGGTCTGCGCCACCCTGCCGGACCTCGGCGACGACGACCGCGCCGCCGTCGCGCGCCTGGCCGCCGAGGGGCCGCCGGACGAGGAGGTCGGGCTCGACCCGTACACCAGCCCGCGGACGGCCGAGGCCGTGGGCGCCGCCCCGAGGGGAGCCGCGCGATGACCAGCACGACCGACATCGTCCTCTGGGTCGTCATCCCGTACCTGTGCCTGGCCGTGTTCGTGCTCGGGCACGTCTGGCGCTACCGGTACGACAAGTTCGGCTGGACCACGCGCTCCTCCCAGCTCTACGAGCGCCGGCTGCTGCGGTGGGCCAGCCCGCTGTTCCACTTCGGGATCCTCGCGGTGTTCCTCGGGCACGTCATGGGGCTCGGCATCCCGGAGTCGTGGACGCAGGCCGTCGGGATGAGCGACGCCGTGTACCACTTCCTCGCGATCACCATCGGGGCGGTCGCCGGGTTCTGCACCGTCGTCGGGCTGGTCCTGCTCATCTACCGCCGGCGCACCGTCGGCCCGGTGTTCCGGGCGACCACCCGCATGGACAAGGTCATGTACCTGATGCTCGCGGTCGTCATCGCGCTCGGGATGTGGAACACCATCGCCGGGTCCGTGCTGAACCTCGGCGGCGACTACGACTACCGCGAGGGCGTGTCCGTCTGGTTCCGCGGCATCTTCCGGTTCGACCTGCACCCCGAGCTGATGGCCGAGGCGCCGCTGGGCTTCCAGCTGCACGGCATGGCCGCGATGCTGCTGTTCGCGCTGTGGCCGTTCACGCGGCTCGTGCACGTGTTCAGCGTCCCGCTCGGCTACCTCTGGCGGCCCTACGTCGTGTACCGGTCCCGCCCCGACCGCCTCGGGACGCGACCCGCCGAACGGGGTTGGGAGCGCGTCGACCAGCGCCGGTAACGTGCGGCCCATGAGCGAGATCGCGCAGTGGCTGGCCCAGGTGTCCCGGGAGCTCGACCTCCCCGACGAGGTCGCGGACGGGGTGACCGGGCCGGTGCTCGACCTGGTGCGGGACGTCGCGCACGGCGTGAACCGGCCGTCCGGGCCGCTGACGGCCTACCTGGTCGGGGTCGCCGCCGGCGCTGCCGCCGCCTCCGCGGCCGGGGCCGCCGGGACGGGTGCCGGGCAGCCGGACGTGCGTACCGTCGTCGAGCGGACCGTCGCGGACGTCGCGCGGGTGCAGGGGCTGGTCGCCGCGCACGAGGCTGCGCAGGACGCGGGGCACGCAGCGGGGCACGACCCCGCCGCGGGCTGACCGGCGCTCAGCCGCCGATCGCGCTCATCGGCCGGTCGGGCTGCCGGAAGCCGGGCCGGTCGATGCCGTGCCCTGCGCGCTTGCGTGCGAACGCCCGCGCCCACACCGCCGCCACCTCGGCGTCGTCCGCCCCGCCGCGCAGCAGCGCGCGCAGGTCCGTCTCGTGCCGCGCGAACAGGCAGTCGCGCATCTGACCGTCCGCGGTGAGGCGGACCCGGTCGCAGTCCTCGCAGAACGGGCGCGTGACCGACGCGATCACGCCCACGACCCCCACCGGCGCGCCGTCCTCGACCACCGTCCACGTCTGTGCGGGCGCCGACCCGCGCGCCCCGGGGTCCGTCGGCTCCAGCGTCAGCTCCGCGCGCAGGGCCGCCAGCGTCTCGTCCGCCGTGACCATGTCGGTGGCGTCCCAGGCGTCGTGCGGCCCCAGCGGCATCTGCTCGATGAACCGCAGCTGGTAGCCCTCCGCCAGCGCCCAGCGCAGCAGCCGCGGGCCCTCGTCGTCGTTGACCCCGCGCATCAGCACGGCGTTCACCTTGACCGGTGACAGCCCCGCGTCCCGGGCCGCCGCGAGCCCCGCCAGGACGTCCGGCAGCCGGTCCCGGCGGGCGATCCGGGCGTAGCGCTCGCGGTCGAGGGAGTCCAGCGACACGTTGACCCGGCCCAGCCCCGCCGCCGCGAGGCCCTCGACCCGGTGCGCCAGCCCCAGCCCGTTCGTCGTGAGCGACGTCAGCGGCGGCGTGCCCGCGGCCGTCCGCAGCCGCGTCGTGCCCGCCACGATCCGCTCCAGCCCGCGCCGCAGCAGCGGCTCCCCGCCGGTGAACCGCACCTCGGTCACGCCCAGCCGCTGCACCGCCACCGCGATCAGCCGCAGCACCTCGTCGTCGGACAGCACGTCGTCGCCCGGCAGCCAGTCGAAGCCCTCCGCCGGCATGCAGTACGTGCAGCGCAGGTTGCACCGGTCGGTCAGCGAGACCCGCAGGTCGCGCCCCACCCGGCCGAACCGGTCGACCAGGCGGTCCGCGGCGGCGTCCGGTGCGGCACCCGCGCGCGGGGGCACGTCGGGCAGGCCCAGGTCGACGACGTCCACCGCCCGAGCGTACGCACGCCCCCGGCGGTCCGGCGCGTCGGGGCGCGTCGGGGAGCGGTGGTGCGACGGGGCCGCGGGCGACTTGGCCCCGGGCGACGGGGCTGCCGGCGACGGGACCGCTGGCGACGGGGCGGCAGGGCGGAGCGACAGCGAGGCCGGTGGCACGGCGCGGACGTGCCGGGCGGCGGCGCGGTGTCGGTGGGCTGCCGTACGGTCGGGGCGTGCCGACCGACGACGCGACGCCCACGCTCACCGTCCCCGACGCCGCCGCGTGGCGCGCGTGGCTCGACGCCCACGAGGACGCCTCCGACGGCGTCTGGCTCGTGCTCGCCCGCAAGGGCACCGTCGACCCGACGTCCCTGACGTACGCGCAGGCGCTCGACGAGGCGCTCTGCTCCGGGTGGATCGACGGGCAGAAGCGGTCGCGGGACGCCACCACGTTCCTCCAGCGGTTCACGCCCCGCCGCGCCCGGTCCCTCTGGTCCGCCCGGAACGTCGAGCACGTCGCACGCCTCGTCGCCGACGGCCGCATGCGCCCCCGCGGCCAGGCCGAGGTCGACCGCGCCCAGGTCGACGGACGCTGGGACCGGGCCTACGCGGGGTCCGCCGCCGCCGAGGTCCCCGACGACCTGCTCGCCGCGCTCGACGCCGTGCCCGGCGCGCGCGACCGGTTCGAGGCCCTCACCCGGCAGCAGCGGTACTCCGTGCTGCACCCCCTCATGACCGCCGCGACCCCCGAGGCCCGCGCGACCCGGCTGGCGCGCGCCGTGGCGGCGCTGGCGGGCTGACCCGGCACCAGCGCAGCGCGGTCCGGGCCCCGCTGGGGCGGGCGGCCCTCGCGGGCCCCCGCTGAGGCGGGCCCCCGGGGTGCGCCCGGCCGCCCTCCTATGGGGCCCGGCCCTCCTCTGGCGCTCGGCCCTTCGTAGGCGCCCGCCCCTTGCGTGGTGCATGCGCTCGCGGGCCCGGGGTGCGCCCGGCCGTCCTCTGGCGCTCGGCCCTTCGTCGGGCGCCCGCCCCTCGCGTGGTGCATCCGCCCGCGGCCCCGAGCGCGCCCGTCCCTGTCCTCAGCGCGCCCGGCCCCGCTCTTGGTGCCGGCTGGGACGGGCGTGGGGCGCTCCTCGTTCGTGAGTGGAGAGTTCGGCCAGGACACGCCGAGCGTGTTGGGCAGAACCCTCCACTCACGGGCGGGGTCGGCGCCGGACCGGGTGGGGGTGTTCGGGTGTCGTCAGGGAGCGGGGCGGGGGCGCACGGGAACCGTGAGGATCGCCGCCGGGTCCGGGCGGCGGGTGTGGGCTGCTGGCGTGCCCCCGCGCGGGGCCGCCGGGCGCCGTCGGGGCGCCCGGCTCGACGATCGGAGGCGCACCGTGCCCACCACCACCGCGACCACGGGACCGGCACCCGGCCCGACCGACGAGGGACCCGCCGTGCCGCGCCGGTCCGCGGTGCTCGGGCTCGCGCTCCTGGCGCCGCCGGCGGTGGCGGGCGGCCTGCACCTGCTCGGCGACCGCGTGGCGCCCGCGACGGCGGTGCTCGTGCTGGTGCTGGTGGTCGTGGCGGCCTCGGCAGCCGGGCTGCGGAGCGCCGGGGCGCTCGCGGCGCTGTCCGCGGGGGTGTCGTTCGACTACTTCCTGGTGAGCCCGCGGCTCAGCCTGACGATCGCGGACCCGAACGAGGTCGGCCTCACGGCCCTGCTGCTGGTCACCGGGCTGGCGGTGAGCGAGCTGGCGCTCTGGGGCCGGCGGCAGCAGGCGCGCGCGGGGCGCCGGGCCGGCTACCTGGACGGCGTGCTCGGCACGGCCGACGCCCTCGACGTGGCTCCCGAGCGGCTCGCGGCGCAGGTCGCCCGCCGGCTCGTGGACGTGCTCGAGGTCGCGGACTGCCGGTTCGAGCCGCGCGGCGTGCGCGGGCGCGCGTCCAGCGCCACCACGCTGCACCGGGACGGCTCCGTCACGCGGTACGGAGCGCCCGTCGACGTGGCCTGGGAAGGACTGCCCACCGACGACCTCGTCGCGCTGGAGGTGGTGCACGCGGGGGTCGGGCACGGCCGGTTCCTGCTCGCGGCCTCGACGCGGGTCGTCCGGCCGTCGCCGCTGCAGCTCCGGGTGGCGGGCCTGCTCGCCGACCAGGTCGCGCGGGCGTTCGCGGCCGCGGACGAGGGGACGGGCGCCCGCACGGCGAGCGCCCGCACCACGGGCGCCGCGGCGCCGGCCCCCGCGGTCCCCGGACGGGAGCCCGGCCCGGCCGTCCGGCGGGACTCCGGCCGGGGTGCGGGGCGGGACTCCGGTCAGAGCGCCGGACGGGACCGGGGTCAGGGTGCGGGGCGGGACTCCGGTCAGGTCGCGGGGCGGGACCGTGGTCAAGGCGTGGGGCGGGACCAGGGTCAGGGTGCCGGGCGGGACTCCGGTCAGGGCGCGGGGCGGGGCCAGGGCCAGCGTGCCGGGCGGGACCCCGGCCAGGGCGCGGGGCGGGGCCAGGGCCCGGTCGCCGGGCGGGGCGCCCCGCGGTAGAACGGGCGGATGGCCGAGACGCACCGCGACGACCGGCGGACGTCCCGCGGCACGGGGCGCCGCGCACCGGCCGCGCCCGGGCTCGAGACGTACCGGTCCATGCGCGACTTCGACCGCACCCCCGAGCCGTCCGGCGCCGGGTCCGCGGGGAACGCGACCGGGCCCCGGCGGTTCGTGGTGCAGCGGCACCGCGCCCGGCGCCTGCACTACGACCTGCGGTTCGAGATCGACGGCGTGCTCGTGTCCTGGGCGGTGCCGCGGGGGTCGACGCTCGACCCGGACGCGCGGCGCATGGCGGTGCACGTCGAGGACCACCCGCTCGAGTACGAGGACTTCGAGGGCGTCATCCCCGCGGGCGAGTACGGCGGCGGCGACGTCATCGTGTGGGACCGGGGCGTGTGGGAGCCGCACGGCACGGACGACCCGGCCGCGGCGGTGGCCGCGGGTGAGCTGCACGCCGACGTGCTGGGGGACAAGCTGCGCGGGCGGCTGGTCCTGGTGCGCCGGGGCGGGCCGGCGCCGGACGGCAAGGAGCAGTGGCTGCTCGTGCACAAGCACGACGCGCACGCCGTCCCGGGGTGGGACGCCGAGGACCACCCGCGCTCCGTGCTGAGCGGCCGGACGAACGACGAGGTGAAGGCCGACCCGGACCGGCTGTGGCGCTCGGACCGGCCCGCCGCGCAGGCGGCGGTCGACCTGCGCGTCCCGGATGTGGCGCCGCCCGCCGACGACGCGCTGGCCGCGCTCGACGACCTGGGCCCGGCGGGCGGGACGTGGGAGGTGTTCGGCCGGCGGCTGCGGGTGACGAACCTCGACAAGGTGCTGTTCCCCGCGCGCGACGGCGAGGCTCCGGTGACGAAGCGCGAGCTGGTGCGGTACGCTGCGCGCATCGCACCGGTGGTGCTGCCGTACCTGCACGGGCGGGCCCTGAACATGCACCGCTACCCGCAGGGCGCCGGCAGCGCGGGCTTCTGGCACAAGGAGCTGCCCGAGCACGCGCCGGACTGGCTGCCCCGGTGGCGGAACCCCGAGGCGGACCCCGGGGAGACCTCCACCTACCTGGTGGTGGACGAGCCGGCCGCGCTGGTGTGGGCCGCGAACTTCGGGGCGCTGGAGTGGCACGCGTGGACGTCGCGCACCGACGCCCCGCGCCTGCCGACGTACGCGCTCGTCGACATCGACCCCGGCCCGGCGACCGCGTGGGAGGACGTGCTGCTGCTCGCCCGCCTGCACCGGGACGCGTTCGAGCACCTCGGGGTCCGCGCCGTCCCCAAGGTCACCGGGCAGCGCGGCATCCAGGTGTGGATCCCGATCGCCCCGGGCCCGGGGTTCGACGAGACCCGGGCGTGGGTGGAGCGGGTGTCGCGCACGGTCGGGGCCGTGGTGCCGGACCTCGTGTCGTGGCGCTGGGAGGTCAAGGCGCGCGGCGGGCAGGCGCGGCTGGACTACACGCAGAACGCGATCAACAAGACGCTGGTCGCCCCGTACAGCCCGCGCGCGCGGCCCGGCGCGCCGGTGTCCGCCCCGATCACGTGGGACGAGCTCGACGAGCCGTGGCTGCGGCCGGACGCCTTCACCGTCCGGACCGTGCTGGACCGGCTGGCCGAGCGCGGCGACCCGTTCCGGGAGCTGTTGCACGGCGGGCAGGTGCTGCCCCGGCTCGGGTGACCCGGGCGGCGGGGGCGGGCACGGCGCGG
>JAEWGQ010000115.1 GCA_023388235.1 Actinomycetes bacterium
TCCGGGCGCTGGGCGGGTCCCTCGGACCGGCACGAGCGCGCGTCCGGGCGCCCGGCGGCCCGCCCCGGCGGCGCGGCTCCCGCGGCACCCGGCGCGCAGGACGAGCGCAGCACCTGGGACGCGCTGACCCGCGGGGACGACCCGACCTGATCCGTCGGCTAGGGTGACGACACGACGTCATGAAAGGTGTGCCCACGATGGTCGAGCAGTCGGTCCGTTCCCCCGGTGTCGTGACGGGTGCCCAGCAGCCCGGCACGGAGACCCTCCGCCTGCCCCCGTCGGCCCCGCCCACGAACCACGGCCACACCACCGCCGCGTGGGCCACCACCATCATCGTGCTCGTGGGGGCCGTCGCCGCCGCGCTCGGTCTGATCGTCGCCCAGATGTGGCTGTTCTGGGCCGGCATCGGCGTGGCGCTGGCCGGCGTCGTCGTCGGCAAGGTCCTGCAGGTCGCGGGCTACGGCCAGGGCGGCCGGCACACGCTGGCCAAGGCCCGGCGCACCGGCGGCCACTGAGGCCCGCGCCCGGACGGGCGACCCGGCGGCGTCCGGCTGGACGGCGGCACCCGGCTCCGGTAGACCTGGGGCCCCGGCGCGCGCCCGATCAGCGGTGACGCCGGCCCGGACCCCGCACGGACCCACGACAGGAGCTGCACCGATGTCGACCCCGAACCAGCCGCAGGACCCGTACTCCGCCCCGGACGGGCAGGGCCAGGGCCAGCAGCCCGGCCAGCCCGGCGGGATCCCGCAGTACGGGCAGTACGCCGGCGGCGACGCGGGCCAGCAGGGGCAGCCGCCCGCGTACGGGCAGCCCGCGTACGGCCAGCAGCCGGCCTACGGCCAGCCGGCCGGCGCCCCGCAGGGCTACGGCTACGGCGGCTACTACCCGAAGAACAACCTCGCGGTGTGGTCGCTGGTGCTCGGCATCGTCGGGTTCTTCGCCTGCGGCTTCGTCACCGGCATCGCCGGGATCGTGCTCGGCAACAAGGCGAAGCAGGCGGTGGCGCGCGGCGAGGCCAACAACGCCGGCCTCGCGACGGCCGGCCTGGTGATCTCCTGGATCGCCACGGTGCTCACCGTGCTGGCGGTCGTGTTCTTCGTCATCGCGATCATCGGCGCCGGCGGCTTCGCGGCGTTCATGGACCAGTACTACGACGTCAGCACCTACTGACGTGACCCCGGCCGCGCCGCCCGTCCGGGCCGCGCGCCCGAGCCGCCTCCGCGCGGCCCGGACGCCGCTGCTGCTGGCGGGCGGCGCGGCCGTCGTCGTGGCGGGCCTGCTGCTGGTGGACCCGCACGAGCCGGGCTCGTGGGGCGTGTGCCCGGTGTACGCGCTCACCGGGCGGTACTGCGCCGGCTGCGGCGTGCTGCGGGCCTCCCGCGACCTGCTCACCGGCGACCTGGCCGGCGCGTGGGCGATGAACCCGCTCTGGGTGCTGGCCGTCCCGGTGCTCGCGCTGCTGTGGGCGCGGGCGCTGGCCCGGTCCTGGCGCACCGGCGCGCCACCCGCCGCCCCGCCGGCGTGGGTGGCGGTCGCCGGGCTGGCCCTCGTGGCCGTGTACTCGGTGGCGCGCAACGTCCCGGCCTGGGCACCGGCCCTCGCGCCGGGCGCGGCGGGGTGAGGCGTCCCACACGCTGGGCCGTGGTCGGGCGACCGGCGACGCGCCCGTACGATGGCCGTCGGCGGTGCCGCGCGGGGTGCCGCCGCCGACGGCGGGGGAGATGAGGCGGCGATGGGCACTGTGCTCGACGACATCGTGGCGGGGGTCCGCGAGGACCTCGCGGTGCGCGAGGCGGCCACGCCGCTCGCCGACCTCAAGGAGCGGGCCGCCCGGGTGCCCGGCGCGCGGGACTGCGTGCCGCGGCTGCGCGTCGAGGACGCGGTGACCGTGATCGCCGAGGTCAAGCGCTCCAGCCCGAGCAAGGGCGCGCTCGCGACCATCACCGACCCGGCCGCGCTCGCCGCGGAGTACGAGAAGGGCGGCGCGACCGTCATCTCGGTGCTCACCGAGCAGCGGCGGTTCAACGGGAGCCTCGCCGACCTCGACCACGTCCGCGCCGCCGTCGACATCCCGGTGCTGCGCAAGGACTTCGTCGTCACGCCCTACCAGGTGTGGGAGGCCCGGGCGCACGGCGCCGACCTCGTGCTGCTCATCGTGGCGGCGCTCGAGCAGACCGTCCTGACCTCGCTGGTGGAGCGGGTGCACTCCCTGGGCATGACCGCCCTGGTCGAGGTGCACGACACCGAGGAGGTCATGCGCGCGGTGGACGCCGGCGCGCGGGTGATCGGCGTGAACGCCCGGAACCTCAAGACGCTCGAGGTGGACCGCGGCACGTTCGCGCGCGTGGCCCCGTCCATCCCCGCGGACGTCGTCAAGGTCGCGGAGTCGGGCGTGCGCGGCCCGCACGACGTCATGGACTACGCCCGGGCCGGCGCGGACGCCGTGCTGGTGGGCGAGGCGCTCGTCACCGACGACGCGCCGCGGCAGTCGGTGGCGGACCTGGTCGCCGCGGGGGCGCACCCCTCGCTGCGCGCCGTCCGGCAGTGAGCACGAGGGACGAGGAGCAGCAGGTGGCGACGGGTCGCAGCGGTCCGCAGGTGAGCACGACCCCCGGCGGGCCGCTGGCCACGCACGCGGGCCCGTACTTCGGGGACTTCGGCGGGCGGTTCGTGCCGGAGGCGCTGATCGCCGCGCTCGACGAGCTCGACACCGAGTTCCACAAGGCGCTGGCCGACCCGTCGTTCGGCGCGGAGCTCGCGCGGCTGCACCGCACGTACACGGGGCGCCCGAGCCCGCTGACCGAGGTGCGCCGGTTCGCCGAGCACGTCGGCCCCGGGGTGCGCGTGTTCCTCAAGCGCGAGGACCTCAACCACACCGGCTCGCACAAGATCAACAACGTGCTCGGCCAGGCGCTGCTCACCCGCCGCCTCGGCAAGCAGCGCGTCATCGCCGAGACCGGCGCGGGCCAGCACGGCGTCGCGACGGCGACCGCGGCGGCCCTGTTCGGCCTCGAATGCACCATCTACATGGGCGAGGTCGACACCGAGCGCCAGGCGCTCAACGTCGCCCGCATGCGCCTGCTCGGCGCCGAGGTCGTGCCCGTGAAGACGGGCTCGCGCACCCTGAAGGACGCGATCAACGAGGCCTACCGCGACTGGGTGGCGAGCGTCGAGACCACGAACTACATCTTCGGCACCGCTGCCGGCCCGCACCCGTTCCCCGCGATGGTGCGCGACTTCCAGAAGATCATCTCGGAAGAGGCGCGCGCCCAGCTGCTCGAGAAGACCGGCCGTCTGCCCGATGCGGTCGTCGCCTGCGTGGGCGGCGGTTCGAACGCGATCGGCATGTTCGACGCCTTCCTCGACGATGCCGACGTGAAGCTGTACGGCGTCGAAGCGGCGGGCGACGGCGTCGATACCGAGCGCCACGCCGCATCGATCGAGCGCGGCCGCCCCGGCGTGCTGCACGGTTCGAAGACCTACGTGCTGCAGGACGAGGACGGCCAGACGATCGAATCGCACTCGATCTCCGCGGGCCTCGACTACCCGGGCGTCGGCCCCGAGCACTCGTGGCTCGCAGACATCGGGCGCGCGGAGTACATCCCCGCGACCGACGACGAGGCGATGCAGGCGCTGCGTCTGCTCAGCCGCACCGAGGGCATCATCCCGGCGGTCGAGTCGGCCCACGCGCTCGCGGGTGCGCTGCGCATCGGCCGTGATCTTGGCCCCGACAGCATGATCGCGGTGAGCCTTTCGGGCCGCGGCGACAAGGATATGGCGACGGCGGGCCGCTACTTCGGCCTGCTCGACGAGCACTCGGGAATCGAGGGTTGAACGTGACTACCTCGCAGGTCGGAACCGCCATCCGGGCGGCCCAGCAGCACCGCAAGGGCGCGCTGATCGGCTACCTGCCGGTCGGGTTCCCCGATCTCGACACGAGCGTCGAGGCGGCGATCGCGATGGCGCGTAATGGCGTCGACGTGATCGAGCTCGGCCTCCCGTACTCCGATCCGGTGATGGACGGCGTCGTCATCCAGAAGGCGACCGAGACGGCGCTCTCGCAGGGCTTCCGCGTGCGCGACGTGTTCGAGGCCGTGCGCCGCGTGCGCGAAGCGGTCGACGTGCCGGTGCTCGTCATGACCTACTGGAACCCGGTGATGCAGTACGGCGTCGAGAACTTCGCGCGCGACCTCGCCGAGGCCGGCGGTGCCGGGCTCATCACGCCCGACATCACCCCCGATACCGCCGCCCACTGGATCGAGACGAGCGAGCGCTTCGGCCTCGACCGCGTCTTCCTCGCGGCCCCGAGCTCGAGCGACGAGCGCCTCCGCCTCGTCGTCGGCGCTTCGACGGGCTTCGTCTACACCGTCTCCACGATGGGCATCACGGGCGAGCGCGCCGAGCTCGATGCGGCTGCGCGCGGG
>JAEWGQ010000160.1 GCA_023388235.1 Actinomycetes bacterium
CCGCGCCGTCCGCGCCACCGCCGCCCTCCGTGCCGTCCGCGTCCCCCGCGCCCGCGGGGCGCACCGCCACGGCGCCACGGACGCCGGCGGCGGCCAGGGCCGGTTCCCCCTGGTACACCGCGCCGCCCCGGTCGAGCACGAGGACGGTCGCCGCGCGCTCCGCCTCGTCCAGGTAGGTGGTCGTGACGAGGACGGCGGTGCCGTCGGCGGCCGCGGCGGACAGCAGGCGCCACAGGTCCACCCGGCTGACCGGGTCGACGCCGGTGGACGGCTCGTCCAGCACGAGCAGCTCGGGCCCGGGCAGCACCGCCAGGCAGAACCCGAGCTTCTGGCGCATCCCGCCGGACAGCTCCCGGCCGAGCCGGTGCGGCACGTCGGCGAGCCCGGCGGCCGTGAGCAGGCGGCGCGCCCGCTCGCGCGCCTCGGCGGGGTCGAGCCGGTACGCCCGGGCGACGAGGTCCACGTTCTCCGCGACCGACAGGTCGCCCCACACCCCGGACGTCGCGGGCAGGAACCCGGTCCGCCGGCGGTCCGCGCGCCGGACGGTCCCGGCGTCCGGCAGCTCGCGCCCGACCAGCAGCCGGGCGACGGTCGTCTTGCCCGCGCCGTCGCCGCCGACCACCGCGGTGATCGCGCCGGCGGGCACGGGCAGGGTGATCCCGTCCAGCACCGCGCGCCCGCCGCGCCGCACCGTGACGCCGTCGAGCCCCCAGGCGGGCGCCCCCACGGCGCTCACCGGCCCGCCGCCTCGACGGCGGGCGCCGCCGCGGCGGGGACGCCACGCGGCCGGCGGGGCGTGATCGACGCGCGGAACCGCCAGACGGCCGCGCCGAACACGAGCGCCGCCATGCCGGTGAGCACCACCACCGGCAGCCAGAGGGAGTCCAGCCCCGCCCCGCGCAGCATCACGCCCTGCGACACCTGCGTGAAGTAGGTCAGCGGCAGGCAGTACCCGATCCACCGGACCCCGAGCGGCATCGCGTCCAGCGGGAAGATGATGCCGGACAGCAGGATCTGCGGCAGCAGCACGAGGATCGCCGCCTGGATGGCCTGCCCGGCGTTCTGGGACACGGTGGAGATGAACACTCCGAGCCCGAGGACCACGAACAGGAACACGGCGCCGGCCAGCACGAACAGCGTCACGCTGCCGCGGAACGGCACCCCGAAGATCACCCGGCCGAGCACGGTCACGACGGCCATGTCGAGCGCGGCGAGCAGGAAGTACGGCGCGATCTTGCCGACGATCACGTCGACCGGTCGCAGCGGCATCACCGCCAGCTGCTCGAGGGTGCCGGCGGCGCGCTCCTTCACCAGCCCGATGCTCGTGATGATCGTGCCGATGAACGTGAGGATCAGGCCGATCAGCGCGGGCACCATCACCCAGGAGGTCGTCAGGTCGGGGTTGAACAGGATCTCGGCGTCGACCGCGTCCCCGAGCCGGGCGACGACGACGTTCGCGGCCTGCGCGGCGAACAGGTTGGTGCCGTCGACCAGCACCTCCGGCGGCCCGGGCGTCCCGGTGACGACCGCGAGGTCGTACCGGTTGGCGGCCAGCGCGTCGACCGCGTCCGCCCGGTCGTCGCCGGGGCGCACCGCGCGCACGTCGAGCACGTCCCCGGCCGGCGAGCCGGTGACGGCGTCCGCGGCCTGGCCGGCCTGCGGCCCGACGACCAGCGTGGTGAGGCTGTCGACGGTGAAGTTCGCGGCGAAGCCGAAGATCGTGAGCAGCAGCAGCGGCAGGACGACGAGCATCGCCACCGTCCGGCGGTCGCGCCGGAGCTCACGGAACTCCTTGAGGATCATCGCGCGCAACGCACTCGCCTCCCCGGCGTCGGGGGCACCGTCGGTGGTGCCCGGCCGCGACCACCGTACACCTGAACCGGAACCTCCGCTTCCGGTTAGTTCGGGCTAGGGTGACCTGCGTGAGGGCGGACGCGGCACGGAACCGGCAGCGGATCCTCGACGCCGCCCGGGACCTCTACACCGCACGCGGCGTGGACGAGCCGATGGACCAGGTCGCCCGGGCCGCGGGCGTCGGGGTCGGCACCGTGTACCGGCACTTCCCGGACCGCGCCGCCCTGGTGCGGGCCGTCGTCGCCGACCGGCTGGCGCACGTCGCCGGGCTCGTGGCCACGGCGCGCGACCGGCTCGACGGCCCGGACCCGCACGCCGCCTGGGAGGACTTCCTCACCGGCATCCTGGCGTCCGGGCTGCCGATGCTGCTGCCCGCGCTCGCCGCGCGCGCCCGCGACTCCGAGGTCTTCACGCCCGAGCTCGTCGCCGAGCGCGCCCGCACCGCCACCGCGGCGGCGGCCGTCGTGACCGCGGCCCAGGAGCACGGCCTCGTCCGCGACGACGTCGGCGTGCCCGAGATCCTGCTGATGTTCGCCGCGGCGCTGCGCCCGCTGCCCGGCCTGCCCGACGCGCTGAACGCCGCGCTGCAGGAGCGGCGTGCTCCCCTGCTGCGCGCCGCGCTCCGGCCCGGGGGCGACCCCCTGCCCGGCCGGCCCGTGCAGGTCGAGGACCTGCTCGCGATGATCGCGCCCTGACCGGGGCGGGCGTCCGCCCGTCGCGGGCCGGGGTCAGCGCCCGGGCGTCGATCCGCGCAGGACCACCTCGCCCGCCACGGGCACCAGCGTCGGCTCCGCCGCCGACGGGCGCAGCACCAGGCCGGTCGCCAGCTCCCCGAGCCGGGCCAGCGGCAGCCGCACCGTCGTCAGGCCGGGCGTGAGGTCGCGCAGCGCCTCGATGTCGTCGAACCCGGCCAGCGCCACGTCCTCGGGGACCCGCACCCCCGCGTCGCGCGCCGCCGCGAGCGCGCCGACCGCCATCACGTCGTTCGCGGCGAGCACCACCTCGGCGTCCCCGCGCGCGGCCAGCAGCCGGCCCATCGCCGCGTAACCGCCGTCCCGCGTGAGGTCGGCGCTCACCTGCGCGGGCGGCGGGCAGCCCAGCGCGGCGACCGCCTCGAGCGCCCCCGCCCGCCGGTCCGCCGCCGTGGCGTGGCGCTCCGGCCCGCACAGCAGGGCGAACCGCCGGTAGCCGCGTCCGTGCAGCGCCCGGACCAGGTCCGCCGCGCCCTCGCGGTTGCCGACCACCACGCTGTCGGTGCCCAGGCTCGCCTGCCCGATGACGGCGACCGCGCCGCCGACCGACCGGAACGCGTCGAGCGCCGCCCGCACCGCCGCCTCGGTGGCCTCGTCGCCCTGCCGCCCGCCGGCGAGGACGACCGCCCGGGCGCGCTGGCGCTCCATCAGGCGGACCACCTCCACCTCGCGGTGCGGGTCCTGCCGGGTCGACGCGAGGGTGACCACGAGGCCGGCCTCGTCGGCCGCCCGCGCCACCCCGGCGGCGATCGCGGCGTAGTGCGGCTCGGCGATGTCCGGCACGACCAGGCCGAGCGACGTCGTGCGCCCGCGCGCCATCGCCTGCGCGATCCCGTCCGGGGAGTACCGCAGGCGGGCGGCGGCGGCCTGCACCCGCTCGCGCAGCTCCGCGCCCACCGTGCGGTTCGCGCTGCCGTTCAGCGCGCGCGACGCGGTCGCGAGCGAGACCCCGGCCTCCCGGGCCACGTCGCTGAGCGTCACTTGTCCGGCCATGCTCGACAAGGTAGGCGCATTCCGGGCCCCGCGACCGGGACCAGGGGGGTGCGAGCACCCACCGGCGACCCGCGACCCGGCCCCGGGCACCCCGTGACGGCATGCCGCCCGCAGCCTACGGTCGGGGGATGACACCGCACCTGGACCTCGTCGGGCTGGTCGCCGCCGACCTGCCCCGCACGCTCGCGTTCTACCGGGAGCTCGGCGTCGACCTCCCGCCCGGGGCCGATGCCGCGCCGCACGTCGAGGTGACCCTGGCCGGCGGCCTGCGGCTCGCGTGGGACACCGTCGAGGTGGTGCGCTCGTTCGACCCGGGCTGGCAGCCGCCGTCCGGCGGGCACCGGGTCGCCCTGGCGTTCGCGTGCGCGGACCCCGCCGAGGTGGACGCCACGTACGCCCGGATGGTGGAGGCCGGGTTCGCCGGGCACCTGCCGCCGTGGGACGCCGTGTGGGGTCAGCGCTACGCCGTGCTGCACGACCCCGACGGGACCGCCGTCGACCTGTTCGCCCCGTCCGCCTGAGCCCCCGGGCCGGGCGGCGTTCAGAGAGCCGCCCAGCCCCGCTCGCGCGCGAGCGCCGCGACGGTGCGCCCGACCACCGACTCCGCCTGCGGCACGCCCGGGTCCTGCACCACGAGCACCCCGATCCCGCCGCCGGCCGCCGGGTACCCGCGGAGCTGGCCCTGGAACCCGTCGCCCCAGCCCTGCGTCATCACGCACGGCCGCTCGGCGGACCCGAGCACGAACACCCCGCGCCCGACGCCGGGCTCACCGGCGTCGTCGAGCATCGCCGCGACCGCGGGCGCGTCGAGCAGCACGCCGTCGCCGGAGCCGGACCAGCACCGGACGAGGTCGGCCAGCAGCACCCCGGTCTCCTCCGGGGTGGACCACAGGCTCGACGCCGCCAGCCCGGCGTAGTGCATCCGCTCCCCCGGGACCCGGCTGCCGTCCGGCCGGTGCCCGGCCGCGGCCCCGGCGGCGATCCGCGCCTGGGCCGCGCCCCGGGCCGTCGCCGGGTCGCCCGC
>JAEWGQ010000205.1 GCA_023388235.1 Actinomycetes bacterium
GCCGGGCGCCGAGCCCCGCGGCGCGGCCTACGCGGTGGGGGCGGGGGCCGTGCTGCCGCGCACGACGAGCTCGGGCTCGAACAGCAGCTCGTCGGTGGACACCGGCTGCCCCGCGATCAGCCCGACGAGCAGGTCGATCGCCGCGCGCCCCATGGGCTCGATGGGCTGCCGGACGGTGGTCAGCGGCGGCTCGGTGCAGTTCATGAAGACGGAGTCGTCGTAGCCGACCACGGAGACGTCCTCGGGCACGCGCCGGCCGGCCCGGCGCGCCGCCCGGATCGCCCCGAGCGCCAGCGGGTCGCTCGCGCACACCAGGCCGGTCACGCCGTGCCGCAGCAGCCGGGTCGCGGCGGCCTGCCCGCTCTCCAGCGAGTAGGCGCTGCGGGCGACGTCGTCGTCCTCGAGCGTGATCCCGAGGCGCGCGGCGGCGGTGCGCGCGGCGTGCAGCTTGCGCTCGGAGGGCACGTGGTCGACGGGCCCGAGCACGAGGCCGATGCGGGTGTGGCCGAGGGACGCGAGGTGCCCGACGGCCTGCTCGACGGCCACCTCGTCGTCGCAGGACACCCGCGGGAACGGCAGCTCCTCGATCGAGGCGTTGATGAGCACCACCGGCAGGCCGCGGTCGGCGAGCAGGCCGTAGTGGTCGTGGTCGGCGCCGCGCTGGGCGAAGTTCCCGCCGGCGAACACGATCCCGGACACCTGCTGGGTGAGCAGCAGGTCGACGTAGTCGGCCTCGGACACGCCGCCGGCGGTCTGCGTGCAGAGCACGGGGGTGTAGCCCTGCTGGGCGAGCGCACCGCCGACGACCTCGGCGAACGCCGGGAAGATCGGGTTCTGCAGCTCGGGCAGCACGAGGCCGACGAGCCGCGCGCGCTCCCCGCGGAGCTTGGTGGGCCGCTCGTACCCGAGCACGTCGAGGGCGGTGAGCACGGCCTGGCGCGTCTGCTCGGAGACGCCGGTGCGACCGTTGAGGACGCGGCTCACCGTCGCCTCGGACACCCCGACCTTCTGCGCGACCTCCGCGAGCCTGCCAGCCATGACCGCAAGCCTACGACGTGATCACGCAAGCGGCTTGCAGGACGCTCAGGCGGAGTGCGCCGACGCGGGCGCGAGCGTGCGCAGGCTGTCGGCGATCTGCCCGGCCCAGGCGCGCACGGCGTCGAAGTCGCGGTGGTCGCCCTCCTTGGCGCGGGCGCCGGCGATGAGGGCCCGCTCGGCGAACGCGAGCTCGCTGCGCTGCAGCCGCCCGGCGAAGGCCCGGTGCCCCAGGGCACCCACGTTCTGCATGAGCGCGAGCAGCTCGTGCGGGCTGTTGGCCGACGCGGCGGGCTGCGTGGCCAGGCCGGACGAGAACACCCAGACCGCGCGGTCACGCAGGTCGGCGGCGAAGCGGGCGCCGAAGTCGCGGGCCGCGGGGAGCCAGTGCGCGGTGTACACGGCGGAGCCGAGCACGACGGCGTCGTACCCGGTGAGGTCGACGACCTCCTCGGGTGCGGCCTCGTCGACCGCGTGCCCGTCGGCGCGCAGCACGTCGGCGATCGCCGAGCCGATCTCCGCGGTGGCACCGTGGCGCGACGCCACCGTCACCAAGATCTGCATCGCACTACCTCCTGCGGCTGGGATGTGGCGGCTCGCCCTGGACCCCCTGCCCCGGGATCACGACCACCTGATCCATGGTCAGCGCCGCGACCGGCGAAGTCGTGGGCCGGAGGTCCCCCCGGCCGCCCGCGGCCGGTGCACGGCGGTCCCGGCGCGCGGCGTCCGGCCGCGCCGCAGGTCAGCGCACGAGGTCGGGGATCTGCGGCTGCGCGGCGCGCAGCGCCCCGGCGACGCGGGTGAGCTCGGCGAGGTCCGCCGGGTCGAGCGCCCCGCCCACGTAGTGCGCGATGGCCTGCACGTGGCGGCGCCCGACCTCGCGCTGGAGGTCGGCACCCTCGGCGGTGAGCACCACCAGCACCCCGCGGCCGTCGCCGGGGGCCGGCGCGCGCCGCACCCAGCCGGCCTCCTCCAGACGCTCGACCATCCGGCTCAGGCTCGGCTGGCTGAGCAGGCTGGACTCGGCGAGGTCGCGCAGCCGCAGGCCGCCCGGGGCCCGCGCGAGCGTGAACAGCACGTCGTACTCGCGCAGCGTCACCCGGTCCCAGATGGGGTCGCGCTGCAGCCGGCGCATGACGGCGACCTGCGTGCGGAACAGCTCCTCCCAGGCGACGGCGGCGGCGCGCACGTCGACGGCCGCCTCGTCGGGAGCCGCGCCGGGCACCCCGCCGGGCACCGCGTCCGGCACCCCGCCCGGCGCACCCCCGTGGTCCCGCCGCTCCCCCGCTGCCGCCTGCGTCACCCGTCCACCCCCGGTCCATGCGTCTGCATCCACCTGCGCAACCGCGCGGGACCGTCCGCTGTTCCCGCCGCTCCCGTAGTCTGGCCGGATGCAGAACGACGGCGTCCGCTCGACGTACGTGCTGGTCGACGGCGAGAACATCGACGCGACCCTCGGCTCCTCGATCCTCAACGGCCGCCCGACGCCCGAGCAGCGGCCGCGCTGGGAGCGGGTGCTGGACTTCGCGGAGCGGCGCTGGGGCCAGGAGCCCAAGGGGCTGTTCTTCCTCAACGCGACCAGCGGCACCCTGCCGATGTCGTTCGTGCAGGCGCTGCTCGCGATCGGCTACCAGCCGATCCCGCTGGCCGGCGAGGGCAAGGTCGTCGACATCGGCATCAAGCGCACGCTCGCCGCGCTGGCCGACCGGCCCGGGGACGTGCTGCTCGCCTCGCACGACGGCGACTTCGCCCCGGAGGTCGAGGCGCTGCTCGGCGGCGACCGCCGCGTCGGGCTGCTGGCGTTCCGCGAGTTCACGAGCACCTCGCTCGCGCACCTGGCCGACCGCGGCCTGGAGGCGTTCGACCTGGAGACCGACGTCAAGGCCTTCAACGTGACGCTCCCCCGCCTGCGGATCATCCCGGTCGACGAGTTCGACCCGCTGCGCTACCTCTGACCGTGGCCGGCGACGCGACCCTCGCGGCGGGGCAGCGGGTGCTGGTGCTGCTGCGGGCGGTGAACGTCGGCGGGGCGTCCGCGCTGCCGATGGCCGACCTGCGCGCCGCGGCGACGGCGCTCGGGCACGCCGACGTCGCCACGCACCTCGCCACCGGGAACCTGCTGCTGACCCCGGCGGAGGGCTCGCCCGGCACCGCGGACGCGCTCGCCGCCCGGCTGGCCGGCGACCTCGCCGAGCGCCTGGGCCGCCCGCTCGCCCTGACGGTCCGCACGCGCGCGCAGCTGGACGACGTCGTCGCGGCGAACCCGTACCCGCGGGCGGCGGCGGACGACCCGTCGCACCTCGTCGTGGTGTTCCTCGACGGCCCGGCGGCGCAGGACGGGCCGGCGGACCTCGCCCGGTACGGCCGCGAGCGCGCGACCTGGCGCGGCACCGACGGGTACGTGCACTACCCCGACGGCATCGGCCGGTCGAAGGTCACGGCCGGGGTGCTCGACCGGCTGGCCGGCCGCTCGGGCACGGGGCGGAACTGGCGGACGGTGCTCGCGCTGCGGGACAAGCTCGCGGGCTGACCGTACGGTGGCTGCCATGACCGCACCGACCCTGTTCAGCCGCATCATCGCCGGCGAGATCCCCGGGCGCTTCGTCTGGGCCGACGACCGGGCGGTGGCGTTCGGCACGATCGCCCCGATCACGGACGGGCACGTGCTGGTCGTCCCGCGGGCGGAGGTCGCCCAGCTCACGGACGCCGACGACGACCTGCTCGCCCACCTGGTGGTGGTCGCCAAGGCGATCGGCCGCGCGCAGCAGGCCGCGTGGGACGCGCCGCGCACCGCGCTGCTGGTCGCCGGGTTCGAGGTGCCGCACCTGCACCTTCACGTGCTGCCCGCCTGGGGCGAGGCCGAGCTGAGCTTCGCGAACGCCCGGCAGGACGTGCCCGCCGCCGACCTGGACGCCGCGGCCGAGCGCCTGCGCGGGGCGCTGCGGGACGCGGGGCACGGGGCGCACGTCCCGGCGGCGCTCGGCTCGCCCGCCCTCTGACCTGCCGGAGCCGACAGCCCGGGCGCCGCGCCGGCCCTCAGGCGACCGGGTCGTCCTCGCCGTACGGCGCGAGCCGCAGCGTGCGGGCGTCCGCCGCCACGATGCGCTCCGCGAGCGCCGCGAGGGAGTCCGCGGTGTCCGTGCCGGCCCGGACGAACCGGCCGTGCAGCGCGTCGAGCCGGCCCGACCCGAAGGCGTCGACCAGCGCGACGGTCGCCTCGACGGGCGTCCACTCCTCGCGGTCGTCGTGCAGCGGCATGGACCGCGTCATGTCGGTGACCACGACCCCCGGCGCCACGTCGAGGGCGAGGACGCCGCGGTCCGCGTACTGCCGGTCGAGCATGGTCGTGAGCCGGGCGAGCGCGCCCTTGCTGATCCCGTACCCGGTGTACACGGGCGAGGGCCGGTGGCCGGACCCGGAGTTGATGTTCACCACGTAGCCGCTGCCCCGCTCGAGCATGGCGGGCAGCACGGCGTGGCTGAGCAGGAGCGGGCCGCGCACGTTCGTCTCGATGACGCGCCACACGTCGTCGGGGTCGTCCCGGACGAGGTCGACCTCCTGCCGCTCGATGACGCCGGCGTTGTTCACCAGCAGGCCCACGCCCCCGTGCGCGGCGAACGCCCCGGCGATCCGCTCGACGGCGCCCGTCACGGCGGCCCGGTCCACCACGTCCGCGACCTCGGTGACGACGAGCGCCCCGTCGCGGGCGGCGGACGCCTCCTGCGCCACGGCCGCCAGCGGCCCGGGGCTGCGCCCCACGAGCGCCACGTCCCACCCGGCGCGCACCAGCCCGAGCGCGATCCCGCGCCCGATCCCCCGTCCTGCTCCGGTCACGATCGCGGTCCGCGGGCTGCTCGTCATGCCCCCATCGTCGCGCATCGTCGGGACCCGTCGGCATACTGGCGCCCCGGGTGACGTTCCGGACGACGGGGCCGCGGCACGCCCCGCCCCGACGACCGCTGAGGGAGCCGCCCGTGGCCACGGACGCCATCGACCCGACCCGTTCCGTGCCGGGCCCGCCGCTGCGGCTGCGGCTGCCGTCGGTGAGCCCGTCGGTGCGCGACTTCCTGGCGACCGAGGCGGGCAGCGCCGTGTTCCTGCTCGCGGCGACGGTGGTCGCGCTCGTGTGGGCGAACTCGCCGCTGGCGGACGGGTACGAGGCGCTGTGGTCGACGCGGGCGGGGTTCCACGTCGGCCCGCTCGGGCTGGACCTGGACCTGCACCACTGGGTGAACGACGCGGCGATGGCGGTGTTCTTCTGCGTGGTCGGCCTGGAGATCAGCCGGGAGGTCACGAGCGGCGAGCTGCGCGACCGCCGCACGGTGGCGGTCCCGGCGCTCGGCGCGCTCGGCGGCCTGGCGGTGCCCGCGCTGATCTACCTGGCGTTCAACGCCGGCACCGAGGCCGCGCACGGCTGGGGCGTCGTGATGTCGACGGACACGGCGTTCCTGGTCGGCATCCTCGCCCTGTTCGGGCCCGCGTGCCCGGACCGGCTGCGGCTGTTCCTGCTGACGCTGGCGATCGTGGACGACATCGGGGCGATCACCGTGATGGCGGTGTTCTACAACGAGGGCGTGGACCTGGCCGCCCTGGGGCTGGCCGCCGCCCTGGTCGCGGTCCTGCTCGTCCTGCGCTGGCTGCGCGTGTGGCGGCTGACCCCGTACGTGCTGACGGGGATCGCCCTGTGGTTCGCGGTCGACGCCTCCGGCGTGCACGCGACGCTCGCCGGCGTCCTCGTGGGCCTGCTGCTGCCGTCGCGCGCGATGCCGCAGCGGCACGTCGAGCAGGTGCCGCGCTGGGCGGACGGCCTGGTCGCCGAGCCCACCGCCGACCGGGAGCACCTGACGGAGCTCGCGGCGCGCGCCGCCGTGCCGGCGGGCGAGCGCCTGCAGCGGATGCTGCACCCCTGGTCGGCGTTCCTGGTCGTGCCGGTGTTCGGGCTGGCGAACGCCGGCGTGCGCCTGGACGGCGAGGCGCTGCGGGCTGCCGCGACGTCGACCGTGACGATCGGCGTCGCCGTCGGGCTCGTCGTGGGCAACACCCTGGGCATCACCGGGGCGGCCACGCTCGCGATCCGCACGGGGCTGGGGCGGCTGCCCGGGCGGGTCCGCTGGGGCCACCTGCTCGGCGGGGCGGTGCTCGCGGGGATCGGCTTCACGATCTCGCTGTTCGTCGCCGAGCTCGCGTTCGAGGGCGAGCTCCGGGAGCAGGCGAAGATCGGCATCCTCGCGGGGTCGCTGGTCGCGGCCGTCGTGGGCACCGTGCTGCTGCGGATCCTGGGCGACCGGCTGCCGCTGTGCAGCCCGGACGACGACCCGCCGCCGGGGCTGCCGCCGCTGCCCTGGGTCGCCGGGTCCTGACCGGTCCGGACGCGCCGCCGGGTCAGGCGCCCGCGCCGCCGGGCAGGGCGCGCGCGACGGCCGCCCGCAGCGGGGCGAGCTCCAGCGGGCCGCGGTACTGCTCGCCCCCGACGAAAAGCGTCGGCGTCCCCCGCACCCCGCGCCCCAGGCCCTCGACGTAGTCGGCCTCGACCCGGTCGGCGAACCGCTGGGCGCCCGGCCCGGCGACCGCGTCGGGGTCCAGCCCGAGCCGCGCGCCGGCGGCCCGCAGGTCGGGCTCGGCGAGGCGGTCCTGCTGCCCGAACAGCAGCCGCTGCATCTCCCAGAACCGGCCCTGCTCCGCCGCCGCCTCGGCCGCGAGCGCCGCGATCAGGGCGTGCGGGTGCACCTGGAACAGCGGGAAGTGCCGCCAGACCAGCCGCACCCCGCCGTCCGACTCCTCCACCAGCCGGCGCAGCACGGGCTCGGCGGCACGGCAGTACGGGCACTCCAGGTCCCCGTACTCGGTGACGGTGACGGGCGCGTCGGGCGCGCCCAGGACGAGGCGGTCGTCGGACATGCCGCCCAGCATGCCCCGCGTCAGCGCGGGCGCATCGGCGGGCTCGCCGTGCCGGCGCCCCGGACCAGGCCGGCGACGAGCTGCCGCAGCGCCTGCACCCCGGTGTACCGCGGCCGGAAGTCGAGCAGCCGCTCCGCCCGGCCCGTGTCCAGCACCGGGGCGGAGGCGCCCATGTCGAACCAGCCGGGCCCGACCGGCGCGACGCGCGCGTGCCACGCCAGGGTCAGCGCCGTGCGCACCGGCGCGTGCGGCACCTCGCGCCAGCGCCCGCGGGACACGAGGTCCGCGACGTCCGCGGCCCGGATCAGCCCCGGGCCGGCGATGTTGAACGCCCCGCGCGCCTGCCGCACGATCGTCTCGCGGTAGGCGTCCGCGAGGTCGTCGGCGTGCACGGCCTGCACCCGGAACCCCGCGGGCCAGGGCAGCAGCGGCAGCCGCCCGTCGAGCAGCCCCGGGGGGACGAACGGGCCGAGGAAGTAGCGCTGGATCTCGTGCCCGGCGGCGTGCTGGAAGACCAGGGCCGGGCGCAGCCGGGCCACCGCCAGGCCGGGGTGCCGGAGCTCGGCCTCGTCCAGCAGCCGCTCCACCGCCACCTTGTCCTGGCTGTAGTCGGAGGACCGCACGCCCCCGGTGTCCCAGTCCTCGTCCCGCGGCTCGTCGCCGTACGACGGCGAGTAGGCCCCGACGGACGACGCCACCACGAGGTGCGGCACCCGGGCGTCGACCACGGCGGCGAGCACCCGGCGCATCCCGTCGACGTTCACGCGCCGCAGCTGGTCGCGGTCGTGGCTCGGCTGGAGCAGCCACGCGAGGTTCACGACGGCGTCCGCGCCGCCGACCACCCGGCGCAGCCGCTCGACCACGGGCTCGTCGGGCCCGGGCGCGCCGACGTCGACGGCGTGCCAGTCCACGGTGTCGTACGGCGCGGGCGGCGTGCCGCGCGGCACCCGCCGCACCACGCCGCCGACGGACGTGACGGTGGGGTCGGTCCGCAGCCGCCGCAGCAGGCCGGTGCCGACGTTGCCGCTCGCGCCGACGACGACGACCCTCACGACGCGCCGCCGGCCTCGCCGTGCTCCGCGAACGCCTGCTCCCGCGCGACCGCGCCGAGCCGGGTGAGGGTCGCGGCCTGGTCGTCCGCCTGCTCCAGCAGCCGGTGCACGCGCCCGGCGTCCAGCCCCAGGTCGTCGGCCCAGATCTCCAGCGTCTCCCAGAGCCCGCGCTTGGCGACCACCGCGGCGCGCATGAGGTCGAGCTCGAGCACGGCCGTGAGCGGCGACGGGTCGGACAGCCGGCCGTTCGGCTTCAGCCGCCCGGCGCGCTCGACGACCGCGAGGCCGAGGCGCTTCACCCGGCTCGGCCGGACGCCCAGGCGCAGCGACGTCGCGTGCAGCCACTCGCGCTCGTCCGCGACCTCGCGCGCGATCCGCCCGAGGGCCGGGCCGATCGGGGTGTCCGCGTACGCCTCGGCCATCCGGGCGAACCGCGCGCTGCCGCCCTCCGCGCCGGCCAGGTGGTCGGAGAGGTAGGACTGCAGCAGCGTGCGGTCGAGCTGCCTCACGGGGTGGCGGCGCCGCCGCCGTCGGACCCGTCGGCGCGGGGGTTGAGGTTGTCGGGCTCGGCGTCGGTGTCCGGGTCCGCCTCGTCGCCGCCGGCGGCCTGGCCACCGGTGCGGGGGTTCAGCATGGCCGGGTCCGCGTCCGGGTCCTCGGCGGGGTCGTAGGTCGTGTCGTCGGTGCTCATGCGGCAACGGTGGCACCACCCGCGCCCGCCCGCACCCGGAGCACCCGGGCCGCCGGCGCTCGCCGTGCGCGACGCGCGGACCGGGTCCACGATGCGTCCATGCACGTCAGCCGGACCCGGGCCGCGACCGGGGCGGTCACCGCCCTGGCGGTCGCCGCGGGCCTCGCGGGCTGCGCGGTCGGCGAGGCGCACCGGGCGCCCGACGAGGTGCTCGCGTCGGTCCAGGACGCCGGTGAGCAGGCCGCCTCCGCGGTCGCGACGGTCCGCACCGCGGTCGTGCTGCTGGGCCGCGAGCGCCTCTCCGTGACCGCCGCGGACACGGCGCAGGCGGACTCCGTGCGCGTGCTGGCCGAGGCGACCCGCACGCTGACGACGCTCGCGCCCCCGGACACCGGGACCGGCGCGGCCCGGGACGCCGTGCTGGCGGCGGTGCAGGACGCGACGACGTCGGTGGTCGCGGCGGGCACCTGGATCACGGCGTCCGGGGACCAGGCGGGCGCCGACCGCGCCGCCGTGCCGGACGCGCTGGTGGCGGACCTCGCCGAGTCGCACGACGCCGTCGACGTCGCGGTCACGTCCGTGGAGGGGATCACGGGATGAAGCGCCTGCTCGGCGTCGCGCTCGGCGTCCTCACCGCGATCGGCGGGTTCCTCGACATCGGGGACCTGGTGACCAACGCCGTGGTGGGCTCCCGGTTCGGGATGTCGCTCGCCTGGGTGGTCGTGGTCGGCGTCGTCGGCATCTGCCTGTTCGCCCAGATGTCGGGGCGGGTCGCGGCGGTCAGCGGGCGGGCGACCTTCGAGATCATCCGCGAGCGCCTGGGGCCCCGCGTCGCGCTGGCGAACCTGTCGGCGTCGTTCGCCGTGAACCTGCTGACGCTGACCGCCGAGGTCGGCGGCATCGCCCTGGCCCTGCAGCTCGCGAGCAGCGTCGAGCCGCGGCTGTGGGTGCCGGTGGCGGCGCTGGCGGTGTGGCTGGTGGTGTGGCGGGCGCGGTTCTCGGTGATGGAGAACGTCACCGGGCTGCTCGGGCTGTGCCTGGTGGTGTTCGCCGTGGCGCTGTTCCTGCTGGGCCCGGACTGGGGCGCGCTGCTCGACCAGGCGGTCGCGCCGCAGGTCCCCGCCGGGGAGACCGCCCCGACGTACTGGTACTACGCGATCGCGCTGTTCGGCGCCGCGATGACGCCGTACGAGGTGTTCTTCTTCTCCTCGGGCGCCGTCGAGGAGGGCTGGTCGTCCCGCGACCTGTCGCAGTCCCGCGTGAACGTGCTGGTGGGCTTCCCCCTCGGCGGCCTGCTGTCCCTGGCGATCGCGGGGTGCGCGGCGGTGGTGCTGCTGCCGCAGGCGATCGAGGTGTCGTCGCTGTCGCAGATCGTGCTGCCGGTCGCGGAGGCCGGCGGGAAGCTCGCGCTGGCCGTCGTCATCGTCGGGCTCGTGGCGGCGACGTTCGGCGCGGCGCTGGAGACCACGCTGTCCGGCGGGTACACCCTGGCGCAGTACCTCGGCTGGTCGTGGGGCAAGTTCCGCCGTCCCGCGCAGGCCGCCCGGTTCCACGTGACGATGGCCGTGACGCTGCTGGTCGGCGCGGGGGTGCTCATGACCGGGGTCGACCCCGTGCGGCTCACCGAGTACTCCGTGGTCTTCTCGGCCGTCGCGCTCCCGCTGACGTACCTGCCGATCCTCGTCGTGGCGAACGACCCCGAGTACATGGGGGACCGCGTGAACGGCCGCGTGACGAACGCGCTGGGGCTGGTCTACCTGGTGCTGATCCTCGTGGCGTCGCTCGCGGCGATCCCGCTGATGATCGCGACGGGGGTGGGCGCGTGAGCCCCTGGCGCCGGC